>JARRNM010000037.1:0-18189 GCA_037384945.1 Deltaproteobacteria bacterium | reverse complement strand
CTATCGATGCCACTTGTCCCCTGGTTACCAAGGTGCATCTCCAGGCGCGGCGTTACAGTGGTCAAGGAATGGAGATAATAATAGTCGGTCATCCCGGCCATCCAGAAGTGGAAGGCACCCGCGGTCGTATTGATGGGCCGGTGCATGTGCTGTCTACCATTGAGGAGGTTGAGATATTAAAGGTCGAACAACCCGATCGTCTCGCCTACGTCACTCAAACGACTCTCAGTTTGGATGACACCCGAAACGTTATAGATGAACTCAAACATCGTTTTCCAGCCATCCTTGGCCCTGACTTGAAAGACATCTGTTATGCCACCCAGAGCAGGCAAAATGCTGTGAGGAAACTTTCTCGGGAGATTGACTTACTCTTGGTAGTGGGAGCTCGTTACAGTTCGAACTCAAACCGTCTTCGCGAGGCGGGTGCGCAGAACGGATTGCCTGCATATCTCATTGAGGATGGGGAAGAGATCGAGCCAAAATGGCTGAAAAATAAAGTAAAGATAGGGATCACAGCCGGTGCCTCAACTCCCGAGATACTGGTGCAAGGGGTATTAGCCAGACTGCGCAAATATAGTAGACTTCGGGTGCGGGAAATGGAAGGTAAGCAGGAGACTATACGTTTTAGTCTGCCCAAAACAAAGTATCTCTGAGTGAACGCCCCATATTGAAACACTCTCGAGGAGCTCAAGATGTCCGTTCCTCTGATCCAACAATACCGTGTAACCTCCTATATTCTCAAGCAGAAGCTTCGAGGGAGAAAAAGGTATCCTCTCGTCTTGATGCTGGAGCCCTTGTTTCGCTGTAATCTTTCATGCGCCGGCTGCGGTAAGATAGAGCGGCCGGCAGAGATACTCGACAAACATCTAACCTTGGCCCAGTGTCTTTCAGCGGTTGATGAGTGCGGTGCCCCGGTGGTCTCCATTGCGGGCGGAGAACCATTTCTTCTCAAAGAGTTAGACCAGATAGTTGCAGGAATAATTCGCCGCAAAAAGTTCGTTTATCTTTGCACCAACGGTCTGCTCCTCAAAAAACATCTCGAGGATTACAGCCCCTCGCCATATTTAACCTTTTCAGTCCATCTGGATGGAAATCGTGAACGCCACGACGCCATGGTTTGTCGGCAAGGCGTCTTCGATCGAGCAGTTGATGCCATCAAAGCGGCTCTGAAAAGGGGCTTCAGAGTAACAATCAATACCACCCTTTATGATGGAGTTGCAGCCCGGGAGGCCGCCGAGTTTTTCGACTTTGCCATGGGTCTGGGAATAGAAGGTATTACCGTTGCTCCCGGTTTTAATTACGAACGAGCTTCCCATCAGGAAGTTTTTTTGCTCCGCACCACCAGTAAAAAGCTTTTTCGGGACATCTTTAAAATTGCCAAAGAGCGCAAGTGGAAATTCAATCACACCAGTCTTTACCTTGATTTCTTAGCGGGTAACCAATTCTACCAGTGTACTCCTTGGGGCAATCCGACTCGCAACATCTTCGGCTGGCAAAGGCCATGTTATCTGCTGGAAGATGGCAGCTACGCCGCGAGTTTCTCGGAGCTAGTGGAGGAAACCGAGTGGGATAAATACGGCGTCGGATGCAATGATAAATGCGGTCAATGCATGCTTCACAGTGGATTTGAACCCAGTGCGCTGAACGACATGATCAAACACCCGTTGAAAGCACTCTTGCTCTCTCTGCGCGGACCCCGCACCGATGGCCCCATGGCTGCCGACTTTCCCACTGTGGGCTGTAATCCTGCCACTGGAGAAGCTCAGGACAGAGAGATTGAACACCCGGCAGGAAGCTAACGATTCATAGAAGGTGTCAGGTGTCGGGTTTCAGGTGTCAGGAAAAGAAACAAAAAAGCTGAAACCTGAAACCTGAACACTGAAACCTTAGTCGTGGTGTAAGGTGTGGAATATGGCTCTAAGGAAATTTCTTGACCCTGCCTATAGAGTGAGATGGTTCCCTAGTCTGGCGGTGGCCCTTTTGTTGCTGGCTTTGTCTGCACCGGCGGCAGTATCAGATCCTGATCCCGCAGCTAAAGTAGTAGCGAGACTCCATGCAGAACTCCTGGATGTTATGAAACAGGCTAAGGTCCTTGGCTACAAGGGGCGCTACCAGCGGTTGGCACCGGTTGTTACCTCTAGCTACGATCTACCCTTTATTTCAAAGGTAGTGGTGGGCAGGTACTGGAGTGGATTCAGTCAGGAGCAGAGAGAACAATTCGTCAACACCTTTACCAAATTAAGCATAGCTACATATGCCAATCAGTTTAACGGCTATTCCGGCGAGCATTTCAAGACAATCTCGGCTGAGGAATCAACCAGGGGTCGACTTCTGATTAAGACCGTCCTGATCAAATCTGATGGTGAAGAGGTCGCACTGGACTACATGCTTCACCAAAACGAACATCATTGGCAGATAATCAATGTTATTGCTCAGGGCGTGAGCGACCTCTCCTTGAAAAGGGCACAATACACCTCTTATCTCAAGAAGGAGGGATTCGCTGCCCTCCTGCAGAAACTGAACGACAAGATTAGAAGCTACGAAGGTTAGTTCTCTGTGCGCACAGTTGGTGTTCATCCGTCTCATGCTGAGATGACCTTGGCACGCACTTGATGTTGGTGCTGTCTAAGTATGAGTTTTAATTCAAACCGCAGAATATCGAACAAGGAATATCGAATATCGAAGTGGACACTTCATAATTCTGCGGTTCCTTGTTCTGCTGTTCGATATTCAATGGTTCTAATCACTTCACAGGTAGGTTCTTCCTTTCCATTCAGCGGTCTTCCCCAGCCAGTGTTTTATCGCCGATGTCCAGGTCATTGCCAGATATAGGGTGCCAATCGCTGGCATAGATAAAGCCCACCACCCCGAAATCCCGTAAAATCTGAGTGTAGGCAGATAGGTCAGCATCATGGTGGTGAGGCAGAAGGCGGAGAGCAACTTAAGATGAACGGGGGATAACAACAGGCCAATTCCCGGCATGAAGAAACTGGCCATCATAATTATTGTACAAAACGATAGAGCAAGTTTTGAGTAGCCCAATTGGGTGAAACCGTTTCGTGCCACCATGTTCCATATAACCCCCAGATCGTTGTAGGGCCTGAGACTTCTCACCGAATGGCTAAGGCCAATCCAAGTTCTGTAACCTGAAGATTTTATCCTCCGAGCCAAGGCGCAATCATCAATCAACTCTCCCCGCAAAGAAGCGAATGCCCCTATCGCGTTGAGGACCTCCGTTTCCAGCAGAATGCATCCTCCTGCTGCTGCTGCTGTCTTGGAACTGGTCGAATTGGACAAGCGGAAGGGATAAAGCAGTTTGAAAAAATATATGAAGGACGGCATCAACAGCCTCTCCCAAAAGGTTTTCATTCGCAACATCGCCATGAGCGAGATCAGTTGCACATTCTTTTCTTTCATCGCTCTGCGCAGTTCTACGATGACACCCGGTTTGACCTCAATGTCAGCGTCAAGTAACAAGGTGAGGGGAGTGTCAATGTGTCTCCTGCCTTGCTCTAGGGCCCAGAGCTTGCCACTCCAGTCCGCAGGTGGAACTTCTCCCAGGATGATGAGAAGGTCTTTGCCTCCCACTTGACGGGCGACCTCAAAAGTGCCATCGGTTGACTGATCGTCAATTAAAATGATATGCAATCCCCTCCCTTGTTCAAGCAAGGCAGGTAAAGTGGTCTTGACCATCTCCTCTTCATTTCGCGCGGGGATGAGCACCGTTATGTCGCTCAAATCCTCTTGGGGAAGATTAGACACCCCGTCCAGAACTTCACTTGTACTCCAGGGACGCCAAGGCAAGACCAGGATGATCAACCAGGTGACGGCTCCAACTATGGCAAAAAGAGCCAGAAGTGTTTCCATGGTATCTACTCCCCCCAAGGCCGAGGATAGAGTCGGCAGAAAGGTACCTTGGTGCATCACAGAAAACTATATGCTATACTAACCCATCTGTGTCAAAGGATGATTCTTACAGGAGTTTTCCCAAAAATATTCTAGAGACATGGGCCACGGGGAAACTACTCTACAACGGGCATATTGAATCCCGCTAAAGCAGGATTAGAAATGTAAGGTTAACTAAGCTAACTGTGGAGCAAAGAATGCTACAGAACTCATTATGCCGAACCATTGTTCTATTACTCGTGATCTTTGGCCTTGTGACTCCCAGTTTGGCTGGTGAGCCCACTGACCACATTAAGAAAACAACCAACAAGATGATCGCCATCCTTAATGATCCTGCTCTCAAAAATAAGGTCGAAGAGAGAAGAAAGCTGCTCAGAAACACCTTGAATGAGCGTTTCGACTGGGAAGAGATGGCGAGGCGCTCTCTAGCCAAGCACTGGAAAAGTTTAACTGAAGAGGAAAGGAAAGAATTTGTTCCCCTTTTTACCACTCTACTCGAAAAGACTTATATGAATAGAATAGAAAATTATTCAGGGGATAAAGTCACCTATGACGCCGAAAGGGTTAAAGGCGATTACAGTCTGGTCAAGGTGACAATTTTCACCGACAAGCAAGCGGAAATCCCTGTAATCTACAAGATGAAGAAGAAAGACCCAGAGTGGACAATCTATGACGTCTCAATCGAGGGCGTGAGTCTGGTCAATAATTACCGACAGCAGTTCGACAGCATCATCCTCAGTTCCTCCTACCAGAGTCTGGTAGAGAAACTCAAAGAAAAAGTTGCCAAGAATTGACCTCTATCATCTACCCCTGCCTTGAACTGCGAAGATGATCTCTAAATATAAAAAACCCACACCTGCCAGGCGTGGGTTTTTTATATCTTTATTTGCCTTGTGCAAATCTCGGGCTAGTACATTCCCATGCCGCCCATGTCACCCCCCATGCCGCCGCCAGGAGGCATTGCCGGCATCTGCTCTTTTTCTTCCCGCTTCTCGGCGACCGTGGCCTCGGTGGTCAGTAGCAGGGAGGCTACACTTGCCGCGTTTTGCAGAGCAAACCTCACCACTTTTGTAGGATCTATAACACCTGCCTTGGTGAGATCTTCATACTTTTCACTCTCAGCATTAAAACCGAAAGCTCCCTTTTCGTTCTTGATCCGCTCGACCACGACCGAGCCTTCCCACCCGGCATTATTGGCAATTTGCCTAATCGGTTCCTCCAGCGCCCTTCTGAGCACGGAGACTCCGAGGCTTTCCTCGCCTTCCAACTTCACCTTTTCCAGTGCCTTGATACAGCGCAGCAGGGCCACACCACCGCCTGGCACGATGCCTTCTTCGACTGCCGCCCTAGTGGCGTTCAGGGCATCCTCCACCCGTGCCTTTCGTTCCTTCATCTCAGTCTCTGTTGCAGCCCCAACATTGATTACCGCGACGCCTCCAATAAGTTTGGCCAGACGCTCCTGCAGTTTCTCCCGGTCCCAATCAGAGGTAGTCTCTTCAATCTGGGTACGAATCTGCTTTACCCTACTCTCCAGTGCTTTACGGGTACCGCCTCCATCCACGACGGTGGTGTTGTCCTTATCCACCCTCACCGTCTTGGCTGTGCCAAGGTCATTGATGCTTACATTCTCGAGCTTGATACCAAGATCTTCAGCAACTACCTGACCTCCGGTAAGAATGGCTATATCTTCCAACATAGCCTTGCGTCGATCACCAAAACCGGGGGCCTTTACTGCACAGACTCTCAAGGTGCCGCGCAGCTTGTTTACCACCAAAGTGGCCAGAGCCTCACCCTCTACGTCTTCGGCAATAATCATCAGGGGTCTACCCATTTTGGCTATTTGCTCCAAGAGGGGGAGCAGATCTTTCATGTTGCTTATTTTCTTCTCATGAATGAGAAAGTAAGGCTCTTCCAGCAGGACTTCCATGCGCTCTGCGTCAGTAACGAAATAGGGTGAGATGTAACCGCGGTCAAACTGCATGCCCTCAACCACCTCAAGGGTGGTCTCCATGGACTTGGCTTCCTCAACTGTAATCACACCCTCTTTGCCAACCTTGTTCATGGCCTCGGCGATTATGTTACCTATGGTTGCGTCATTGTTGGCGCTGATGGTGCCTACTTGGGCGATCTCCTTCTGATCCTTCGTTGGACTGCTGAGCTTTCCCAACTCTTGCACTACCGAGGCAACCGCCTTATCGATTCCTCGCTTGAGAGCCATGGGATTGTGGCCCGCCGCCACCAGTTTTGATCCCTGGTAGAAAATGGACTGAGCCAGCACTGTTGCTGTGGTGGTGCCGTCACCGGCCACATCTGAGGTCTTGCTAGCCACTTCCTTGACCATCTGGGCACCCATGTTTTCGAACTTGTCCTCCAGTTCGATTTCCTTGGCCACAGTCACTCCGTCTTTGGTGATGGTGGGTGACCCGAAGGTCTTCTCGAGAATCACGTTCCTGCCTTTGGGTCCAAGGGTAACCTTAACCGCATCTGTCAGTGCGTTTATGCCATTTAGCAGGGATTCCCTGGCTTTCGAAGTAAATTTCAATTCTTTTGCCATTTAATCAGCTCCTTATGCATCTTTGTCAGGTTCGTTCTTATCTTGTTACGTTATTTCTCCACCACTGCCAGCACATCATCCTCGCGCATGATCAACAATTCTTCACTTTCGATGTTCACCTCGGATCCTGCGTACTTGCTGAAAAGCACTGTATCTCCCTTCTTGACATCCAGGGGCATCTTGCTGCCGTCATCGAGGACCTTGCCGGTCCCTACGGCCAAGACCTTGCCTTGGATGGGCTTTTCCTTGGCAGTGTCGGGAATGATTATTCCTCCTTTGCTGACCTCCTCTTCCTCTGTGCGTTTAACCACTATCCGATCGTTCAATGGTTGTAATTTCATGGCCTCTGACTCCTTTTCGAATATTGACACAACCGCAAAGCCAAAAATTATAACTAACAAAAATATTAGCACTCACCTTAGATGAGTGCTAACACATAAGGGAGGATATCCACATCATTTCTAAAAGGCAAACCTCAAATTTTTCAGTTTTTCTTCTTAAAGTTATGTAAATAGGAATACAAACCGCTTAGCTTGTATAAATAAAGTTTTTCACTGTTTTTCGAATAATTTCCCCTTAAACTAACCTTGAACATCATTCTCGATCAGCTGTCACCACATGGTCAGAAGACAGGAGGCAAATTTATTCTTGGCGAACCGGGACTTTCAGCAGGCAGTAAAACATATCCTCTATAAGAGGACACTGCTGCATGCTGTCAGCTGCCTGCTGAAAGCTGCCCTCTTGCTTGCTCCTTTACAAGAGCTTTTGCTTCATGCTACAAGGGATACCGACTGCTAGCCTAGCCTTTTACTATTGGCTGATAGCTGACCGCTGGAAACCGACTCGCTAAATGACCGGATGGCACCCACAAGATCACTATTTTCGTCGGGCAAAAAAAGAGGGTTTTATTGCCCGCTCGGTTTACAAGCTGGAAGAGGTTGACCGGCGCGTCCGGTTATTCAAACCAGGTCAGCGAGTGTTGGACCTAGGCTGTCATCCAGGATCATGGCTGCAGTACTGCGCTCGGGCTGTCGGAAAACGGGGTTTGGTAGTGGGGGTAGATACCCGGACGATTTCTATCGAGTTACCCCCTCATGTCCATTTTATTCAAGCCGATGTCTTCGAGCTTTTGCCCACCGACCTTTATCAGATCTCTGAAGAGTTTGATGTAGTGCTGAGCGATCTCGCACCAGCGACAACGGGAATCCGCTCGGTTGACAGCAGCCGCTCCTTTATCCTTTTCCAGCGCGCTCTGACCCTGGCAGATGACGTGCTGGTACCAGGTGCGTACTTCTTGGGTAAACTTTTCCAGGGCTCTGGCTTCGACGAAATGGTCAAAGAACTCAAGAGCAGATTCGACAAAGTCAAAATCATCAGACCTCGTGCCACTCGTAGTCAGAGTAAGGAGATCTACCTAGTTGCCATGGGCAAGAAGAAGTGAAGCTCTGCTGTTACTAAAAATCGAACTACTACCAGCTCACTACAAATATGATGTAAGATAGTGACATGGCGGGGCGACGAGGGGGCGAGACGGCAGAGATCGGAGGTCGGAGGACAGACGACAGACGACTGCCCGCAGGCGACACATTTTAAATTTTCATTTCACATTTAGCATTTTTCATTTCAATGAACCGCTGTCGATTTCATTCTTCAGGGTGAAATGATAAATGGCCAATGAGAAATGGCTCTATACTTTTCGCGTTTTCAAGTCGCCCCAGCTCCCTGTTCGCCTCTTCCTCGTGTTGCAGTAGGGAGACTCTTCAAAGCTCAAAGAAAAAGATACCTTGTGATAATCACAAGCTGATTTGACTCGGGGGTAAAAGAAATGTCTGGTCATTCCAAATGGAGCAGTATTCGTCATAAGAAAGGTGCCGTGGACGCCAAACGAGGGAAAATCTTTTCTAAGCTCAACAAGGAAATCATGGTAGCCGCTCGACTTGGTGGTGGCGATCCAGCGGGAAATCCTCGGTTGAGACAGGCCATAGCCGCAGCCAAGGCTGAAAACATGCCCAAGGACAACATCGAAAGGGCCATCAAGAAGGGGACGGGCGAACTTGAGGGAGTCAACTACGAAGAGACCGTCTACGAGGGCTACGGTCCCGGCGGTGTGGCAGTACTGGTGGAAGTTATGACGGACAACAAGAACAGGGCCGCTGCTGATATCCGTTACATCTTTAACAAAGGGGGAGGCAACCTCGGTGAGGCCGGCTGTGTGGCCTGGATGTTTGACAAGAGAGGTTTGATCGTCTTTGAACATGACCAGGTAGACGAGGACGAGATTTTTGAGGCGGCCCTCGAAGCAGGTGCAGATGATGTGGTTACCACGGAGGAACAGTTTGAGGTGCACACTGATCCGGCTAGCTTCGAAGCGGTGAAGCAGGCCTTCGACGACAGAGAACTACTTTACACCATGGCAGAAATAACCATGGTACCTCAGAATACTGTAAAGATTGAAAACGAGTCCCAGGCTAACCAGGTGCTCAAGCTCATGGAGGCTATTGAGGACTCCGAGGATGTGCAGAAGGTTTACTCGAATTTTGATATCCCGGACGAGATCCTCCAGCGGATCATATAGGTTGGTAAGCAGTGAGAGGTAAAGGGCTGGGAGTCAGAATCGAGTAGGCATAGAGCATAGGGCATCGAGTAAAGCGAGACGGGCGAGACGGGAGGTCGGGCGAGACGAGGATTAGATTTCAGAGGTCAGACGTCAGAGATCAGAGGACAGAAGATCATTGCAATGAACTCAATTTTGATTGCTTTTCTCATTACTACTGACTAATCAAGCGCTACGCCATGTAACCAAGGCAGACAAACGAGCAATGATTGATGACCACCTAACAGGTGAGGTCCCATGCGAATAATCGGCGTAGATCCCGGTTCAACGATTACCGGATATGGAATTGTGGAGGAGGTTAACCATCAGTTGTGCCATGTGGCCAGTGGTCGGGTTGTCTCCTCTTCAGCTATGGATTTTCACCATCGACTAAAGAGAATATACGCGGAACTGGAGAAGATTATAGCGTCCTACGAACCCGAGGTTATGGCCGTGGAGGATCTTTTCATTGCTCGCAACATCAAAAGTGCCCTAAAATTAGGTCACGCCCGAGGCGTGGCTATTTTAGCAGGGTTGAACGCGGACCTCCCCGTTGCAGAGTATTCTCCCTTGGAAGTGAAAAAAGCCCTGGTAGGATACGGTCGAGCTCACAAAATTCAAGTCCAAGAGATGGTCCGTACCCTTCTAGGCCTTGGTGCTCCCCCCGAGGCGGACACAGCGGACGCTCTAGCTGTGGCCATATGCCACCTTCACTGTTGTCAGGGAGCGGGGAGGCTCATACAAAGGAGTCTCCGATGATTGCCCATATCCAAGGGTTTCTGCATTTCAAGTCACCAGAGTACCTCGTTATCGACGTTGATGGTATTGGCTACCAAGTTCACGTACCGCTCTCCACTTTCTACGACCTTCCCCAGGTAGGGAGCACGGTGTCTCTGCATATCCACACCCACGTGAGAGAGGATGCCCTGCAACTCTATGGATTTCAGTCGCCAGAGGAAAAAACACTTTTTATAAATCTTATTGGCATTTCCGGAATTGGGCCCCGTCTCGCAGTAAATATTTTATCCGGCATCAGTCCCGCTGAACTAGTCGAGTCTTTGGGCCAAAATAATCTCGCCAGGTTGATTTCTATCCCGGGAGTAGGGCGTAAAACCGCTGAGCGAATCATGGTGGAATTGAGAGATAAGGTCAGCAGTCTCTCACTTGGTCACGAGGTGGCCGTAACAGTTAAGCCAGCAGCCAATGAGGCAATGGTTGAGGATGCCCTTTCTGCACTGGTCAATCTGGGATATAAGAAGGGAGTGGCCCAACGGGCCATAGAAAATGCTAACAACCGACTGGAGGGAGAAATTACCCTCGAGAGTTTGTTAAAGGAGTCACTTCGCGAACTAGCATAGAGCATAGAGCAAAGGGCATAGGGCGAGAAATCAGAAGTCGGAGGTCAGAGGTCAGCAGGCAGATTACAACTGACAGCGAAAATGTTGGAGGTCCAAAGTTAAAGGTCTGAGACAACCAAATCGGACAAAGCAAATGAATGGTGGTTCCAACCTAAAGCGGAGCGTTCCTCCAACCTCCAACTCTATGCTCCATGCGCTATGCTCTATGCAGCGAACGAAGTGAGCTACTATGGAAGAAAGGTTGTTCAACGGAGAGGAAAAAGAAGAAGAGACTGGCTTCGACGCCAGCCTTCGACCTCTGAACCTTGCGGAGTTTGTCGGCCAGGATAGGATTAAAGACAACCTCAAAGTCTTCATTGAGGCAGCAAGGGCGCGACGCGAGGCCCTTGATCACGTTCTGGTTCACGGCTTTCCCGGCTTAGGTAAAACCACGATTGCCTATATAATCTCCCAGGAACTCAACGTCAACATCAGGACAACATCCGGCCCCGTATTGGAACGGGCGGGTGACCTCGCCGCCATCCTCACCAACCTGGAACCCCGGGATGTTCTTTTCGTTGACGAGATTCACCGGTTGAACCATGTTGTCGAGGAAGTCCTCTACCCTGCCATGGAGGATTTCCAGCTCGATCTGGTAATCGGCCAGGGGCCAAGTGCCAGAACGGTGAAGCTGGACGTACCCCAGTTCACCTTGGTAGGAGCCACCACTCGTGCGGGACTTCTCACCCCTCCTCTCCGTGATCGTTTCGGGGTAGTATTACGCTTGGATTTCTACGAGCCGGGACACCTGGCTAAAATAGTCAGTCGAGCAGCTAAAATTCTGGGTATTTATATTGACGACGAGGGAGCCATGGAAATCGCCCGAAGATCTCGGGGCACGCCCAGGGTGGCCAATCGACTATTGCGCAGGGTCCGCGATTACGCCCAGGTGAGGGCAGATGGCATCATCAACCGGCCGGTTACAGACGCCGCCCTAAGCATGTTGGGAGTTGATCAAAAGGGGCTCGACAAAATGGACCGTAAGATTCTTCTCTCCCTCATTCAAAAATTCGATGGTGGTCCTGCGGGAATCGATACACTTTCGGCAGTGGTGGGTGAGGAGAGAGATACCCTGGAGGATGTTTACGAGCCTTTTCTAGTGCAGGAGGGTTTTTTGAACCGAACCCCCAGAGGCCGCATGGCTACCCGGCTCGCCTATGAACATTTCAATCTCTCTCCCAGTGAACAGCGCCAGCAGCAAGATTTATTTGAGCGGAAAAACTCTGAATCCTGATTACCGACATTATATAAAAACACAAAAGCCGCACTCTCTCCCAGGATCTGGAGCATAGTGCGGCTTACTGACAAATTCCGGACAGATTGTTTCGCTAGTGACCCGAGTCTTTCTTGAAAAGATTCAGCAGGGTTCGCCCCAGGGCGACCATTAATCCCAGGCCAATGGCCCCCAAGGCGCCATAAAAGGCAATAAAAAATACGGCGTGACTTGGATCATTCCACGGTATATCCCATGGTAGCAAGCTGCTAATACTTCTCGCCAACTCGCTGCAAAGCAGTTCCCCAATGTACATGATCTCTCCCCTTCTGGAGCTCGGAAAGCAAGATATATTAGGCAAGTAGGATGTGAAATGATTAGCAAAGTATTGGAGGATTGTCAATAGAAAAGGCAAAGGGCAAAGAGCATAGGGCATGGAGTCATTTCTCATTGCTCATTTATCATTTTTCATTGCGCATTTGAAATCTTAACCAATGCACACCAATGCGAGATGAAAAATGTGAAATGCTAAATGATAAATTACTCGCTGTCATCTGGCTTCGCCGTCATTAGATCATTACACTTCACTGTCAGGTATTGTAATAGGTAGGGATGGGTGTCTATGGGGCAGGAGTAAGGCACAAAATGAAGGATGGGGAGAAAGCCTGGCGTCCATCCCCTTCCTTCTTAGGGTGGTTGCTTGTGTCGGATGCGTCCATCATTGCTCCCTATAAATAGCGGTTTTACCATTGGGATCGATGACGCAGCGTCTGAAGAAGTCTTTCATGGATTCTTCTTCCAGCTGCTCACGGTTGCAGAAGTAATAATCCAGCACTCGCTTTTTTACCTCGACCCGATTCTTTCCCTTAAACCTTACGACTTTCATGGCAACCACCCCCTTTCCAAATAAAAAGCCCCGAGCCATAAGGACTCGGGGCATGAGGGTACAACTCGGGAGGAACCCGTCAGGGTCCATTAGAAGCAAACTTCAGTCGTACCGAACCGAGCCCTCGAGTCTGGTGGCTCGTCTTGGCAATAAAAAAATTCCAGCTACTACTAGACGGATCGTCCAATCTCTTTTCCTATTTGCAAACAAAAATATGCGTTATTTTTTTAATCCGATTCTCACCCTTTGTCAAGTGAATTCTGGAATTCTGGAATGCCAGTAGATAGGAGTCAGAATCTAGTGGCATAGAGCATGGAGAAATACAGCTGGCAGCTGACAGCTTGCAGCAGGCAGCCATTTCAACCAGGCACTGTGCACTAAGCACCAAAACACAAAGAAGTTGGAGGTCAGAGGTCAGACGATTCTTGATTTCGGATTTCGAATTGGGGATTGCGAATTTGGGAAGGCGAGTTGGGTCACTTGGCTCCGCCGTCATTAGGTCACCACACTTCGCTGCCATGTAAAGGGAGGGAGGGGGGATCGGGGATAAGTGGTTAGGAGCTGATCTCTCGATTTCTACGATTTCTACGACTTCTTCGATTTTTACGACTTACCCCTTGAGTTTTCAGCTTACAGCTATGAGTCTTGCTCTATGTTCTTTGCTTTCTCTCTGCTGACCACTTGCACTTGTATTTCTTGCCGAAAGTCCTTATATTCTCTGTCGTTATGGGCAAATTCAAACGTCTCAAGAATCAGACCTTTGCCAAAGTCTACAGCAAGATTCCTTCACTGGTTGACCTCTACGCAAAGCAGGCAGACCTAGTTGTCAATACCACTACCCCGTTCACTCCATTGCAAAAACCACTGGAAAAGTGCCAAATCAGCCTCCTTACCACTGGCGGTGTCCACAGCAAGAACCAGAAGCCCTTTGACATGGCAGACAAAAAAGGTGACCCTTCCTACCGTGAGCTTCCTTCAGACATCAGTCCGGAACAACTGACCATCACCCATGACTACTATAACCATGCTGATGCTCTAGCCGATATCAATCTAGTTCTTCCCATAGAACCTCTGCGCCAGCTGCTCAAACAGGGAACCATCGGCTCCATTGGCCCCAGGTTTTTTAGTTTCATGGGTCATCTTATGGGAGACCATCTGGAGACGCTGATCCAAAAGACGGCACCGGAGGTTGCTGCCGCGCTGACTAATGATGGAGTGGAAGCGGCCTTTCTAACTCCCACTTGAGGACTTTGTAACCAATCCGTGGGATTGATTCAGCGTATCTTCGAAGAACGAGGCATATCTACTGTCTCCATCTCGCTCAACTTGGCTATCACCAAAAAGGTCAAGCCTCCCAGGGCATTGTACCCAGGTTTTTCCTTGGGACATCCCCTTGGACGGGCCCACGACAGGGATATCCAGCTGCAGGTACTGCGAGACGCTCTCGAGCTGTTGGAGATGGATTTAGAGCCGGGAGAGGTAGTGATTAAGTCGTACTAGATGCTTGGCATCTAGCACGGCGAGACGGGAGGTCGAGAGGTCGAGCGAGACGAGAGACAATAGTTAAAATATCCTGAACAAGACTTGTTTTCTTACCCGTCTCGCTCGTCTCGCCCGTCTCGCTCCAGGGCTGTGCCAAGCGACTGATATTTATTTCTGATCAATCATCTCAACAGGAGGATTCTCAACAGCCCCCGGAGTGAAAAAACATCCAGGGGATCTCTCTCGCCTAGCACTATCTGCCTGGCCACCCCGCGCACATCTGGGTTGCGAGCGGCTTTGCCAATGAGGAGGTTGGCAAAGGATTTGAAGCGGAACAAACGCTGTGCCAATTTGTACCCCTGCTGCCGCCCGTCCAGTGTTTTCCTCAAGCTGCCCTCATAACTCCTCAGTATGCGGCCGGTAAAGTCGTTCTTCTTCAAGGCCGCCAGGGCCACAGAGGCAGCCGCTCGTCCACTTTCCAGGGCGCTACTCACCCCCTCCCCTATAAATGGGAAGGTCAGGCCGAGGGCCTCTCCCAGAACGAGGAGTCCTGGCGCGTATGCTCGTGCTCCTTGAAAACCGGTGCGCATGGCCGCTGCACTGAAAGGCGTTATTTGCTCTGCCATTTGTAAGTAGCGGGCCAGTGGTTGAATGCGCCTGAAGGATCCCGCCAGATTGTGTCCAAAGCGGGGCATCTTCTTTCTTCCGTCGAGAAAAATACCGCAGCCCACATTGAAAATACCCTGACCCAAGGGAAACATCCAACCGTAGCCGGGTAGGAACCGTTTATCGTAAACAACGACCATGGAACTCTCATCTATGGTCTCGGTGAGGCGGAAATAACCACGGACGCCAATGGCACTATGATTCCTATTTTGCAGCATTCCAAAGACCCGCAGAATCCGTGCGTTGGCGCCAGTTGCTAAAAGAACCAACTTCGCGGCAATATTTATCTCCTGTCCGTCTTCATCAAAGCCCAGAGCTCCAACACAATTTCCATTTTGGACCAGCGGCTCAGATACCGTTATCCCCCCCAGAAATTGAGATCCTCCCTGACAAGCTTTATCCAAAAGCAGCGCATCCAATTCCTTTCTAGGTAGAGTATAAAAGTCCCCTTCCAGCTCACACTCAGTCCCATTTGGAGCTACGAAAAGGATACTGCGGATAGCATGAGCCTTTTCCTTGACCGCGGAGCTGAGGCCGGCCCTTTCCAAGACTCGCAAGCTGTCCTCGAGAAGACCGTCTCCACAGACCTTTTCTCTTGGAAATTGGCTGCGGTCCACCACCAGTACATCAATTCCTTGACGAGCCAACTCCACTGCAGCCATGCAGCCTGCCGGTCCCCCTCCAACGACGAGAACGTCGGTCTGCAAATCCCTCTTCAATTCTGCCCCCATGGAGAATAGCTAGACAAATTTATTGGTGAGTAAGGCTATTATAACTGGAAGGAATGAGTACGCATAGCTCAAAGCGAAACCGCTTTGCCTTGCGAGACGAGATGCCGAGCGAGACAGAGTTCAGAAGTCGGAGGTCAGAGATCAGAGGTCAGAAGACTGAAGACAGAATTGCGCGAGACAGGCGAGAGAGGACCGAGGCGAGAAAGAGAAAACCTGCCGATTCCCAATCTTTAGCCTTTCTCGCTTTACACTATGCCCTTTGCTCTATGCCCTATGCTCCATGCCCTATGCCCATCACACTGGCCAAAGCCTTTGCTCATTAGTAGTATCCCACCGGTGGGGTAAGAAGAAAAGATCATCGATGTTCTCCGTCCCTGTCTGGGCCATCAACAACCTCTCTACTCCAAGAGCGATTCCGGCGGAGGGGGGCATTCCATGGGTGAGTTCCTCGAGGAATTGTTTGTCAATGGGGACCTCCGGATAGCCCCTCCGTCTTTTCTCCTCTGACGCCTTCTTAAAGCGCTCGCCCTGCTCCCCCGGATCATTCAGTTCAGTAAAAGCGTTGGCTATCTCTACGCCCGCCACATACACTTCAAATCTCTCGGCAAATTTGGGCTGGCCTGGTTTCTTTGCCGCAAGCCCAGCCATACTAATGGGATAATCGTACAGGATCTCGGGTTTTTCCAATCCTAGATGCGGTTCGATGAGATCAAGAAAGAGCTGAAAAAAGAGGGAGTCAAAATCTCGCCTTTCAACTGAATTCTCTCCCAGAAGTCTGACCGCCTCCGCCTGGAAATAATCCGGGTCTTCTGCTCCCCTCTCCAGGTTGACCCCGCAGCGTTGGGCAAAAGCTTCCTGGACACTAGTCCTTGGCCATGGTGGCCGCCAATCAATTTGTCTTGACCGAAAAATTGAAGAATGTTCAGAATGTAAACCTGCATGGAGATAGGCACCAAGTTCCTCCACATCTTTCATGATTGCTCGATAATCAGCATAGGCCCGATACCATTCCAGCATAGTAAATTCGCACTGATGCAAGGGGCCGCTCTCCCCGCCATTTCTAAAGCAACGGCAGATTTCATAAATACGCTCCATGCCGGCACAAAGAGCTTTTTTTAGGGAAAACTCCGGAGAGGTAGGGAGGTAGCAGAGTTGGCTCCGACCTCGACCATCTAAATAATGGGTGGCAAACCCATGCAAATGGACCTCTAGTCCAGGCGAGGCAACCAGTCGGGGCGTCTGCCATTCGACAAAATCACGGGATGAGAAGAAAGAATGAATTAATCCTATCCCCTTCGACTTGAGAAGCAGCAGGTTCTTAATGCGGCCATTATGGTGATGCAAGCGATGGAACATGCTTTCCAGCTTGGCTGTCGGGTCATGGGGAGGAACAACAAGGCGGTTGAGGCGCAGAACTCTTGGCGGCTGGACCGTTTCATCCACCAGTGCCTCCACAATATCGCCGCAGTTTGGCAAGGTGCTTCCCTTGGCCGCTAGCCGCAGTTCACTATCCTGTCTCGCTACCAAAAAGGTGGGAGGCGTAATCTCTACTACCCTTCCGCGCACCAGTGATTCGCCAGGTGCCGACTCAAATTCACAATGACTTTTGTATACCATTTTCTAAACCAGTCTCAATCAGCTGCCAGGGAGAGGGAAAATCAAAGCTGTAGCTGATAGGTCAATGGGCAGTCGTAAAAAGGGTAGAAACCGTACAAATCGTAGAAGTCGATAGTCCAACTCCTGCTCCCCGAATCCCGATCCACACTCCCTATCTATTACTATAAATGACAGCGAAGCATAGTGACCTAATGACGCCAAAGGCAAGTGACCCACATCGCCTTGAGCCTTGCGCCCTGCTCCTTGTGCCTCTCTTCAATTCGCAATTCGAACTCCGAAATTCGAAATCTGCAATCCAAAATTCTTCCCTCCGTCCTCTGTCATCTGTCATCTGTCGTCTGACCTCCGACCTCTTTGCAGTTTGGTGCCTAGTGCTCAGTCCCTAGTGCCTAGTCGAAACGGCTGCCTGCTGCAAGCTGCTAGCTGCCAGCTGTATTTCTCCTTGCTCTTTGCCAAAAAGAAAGACCGGTACACCTGTCCTCTTTCCCCGGACGGTCTGGCCGGTCTTTAATTGTTTTTTGGGTAAGCGAGTGGTTTACTGTGTGATTTCAAACTGCAGCTCTTTCAACACGGTGCCCGCTGCATCGAGAATATCCACTCGCCAAGAACCAATTTCGTGCGCCTGAATAATTTTCGTACTCCAGGTGCGCCAATTGTCTGAGTTAACGTCTAGCTCTACTCTGGCCCTCTCCGTGGAACCAAAATACCAGACGTGGCTGATCTTGGTAGCATCCTGTGCACCGGTAATCTTGGTAAAACAATACAGGGTGCCGACTGAGGCTGGGAAGCTCACACCGGCATCCACGGGCTCACGGTCAACCACATCCTGACAAATAGCAGCCACTGCCACCTCAAGTGAGGGAGCGTTCTGGGCCACTGCAACTACCGGCAACCCTAAAAAGGTGGCAACTAGCACGACTAGTACAGCAGGTTTGGACAGAAACTGTTTCATAAGTGCTCTCTCCTGGTTAAAAGGGTTCACGAGCTCAGACGCCCTCATTTAAACATACTGGCGTGCTTCTTGCAATATAAAACCAGCGCTGGAAAACTTGACAACTAATTTCTAATGCACTAAATCCCCGGCGCAAAGAATCAGTGAAGATTCGGGGATCATTTCGGGGAATGGTGAGGCAAGGTGTTACGA
>JARRNM010000036.1:0-20960 GCA_037384945.1 Deltaproteobacteria bacterium | reverse complement strand
GTTGTTTACTGCCGGGTTTGCTGGTGAACCTAAGCGGTTCTTCCTCGAGGGAGGCGGTTACGTGAGTCTCTCTTTGTTTCGACGGCTGATGGAGGGCGAGGTGGCCGCACTGGAGGAACTGGGCAATACGGCTTTCCATCGGGTGTCCGAGGTACGAGACCTGTCGGCACTCGATCGGGGTCTTCACTGCATTCTACTGGCCAAGGGCCGTGAGGGCGCCAAGGATGTACTAGGGGCGGGTCTAGCCGTTGACTATATCCAGCGGAAACATTGGGAGGGAGGCCGGATTCGGTTGTTGGCTCGACGGGCCTACTATAACCTTCCGAGCTCGTCGGTGAAACAGGAGTTGTTCTGCTAATGAAAATAGCGATTCTAACCGATCCTGAATCGGCGGCGGGTTACCGCCTCGCCGGGCTGGAAGTGTTCGTGGCCGCGGATACGGCAGAGGCCGCAGAGAGGTTGGCCAACCTGGTTGAGGAGGACGCATATGCCCTTATTGCAATTGACGTGGCGCTGCTGCAGGACCCATACGAAGCCGTGAAGCGACAGATGCGCGGCCGCGACCTGCCGGTTCTGCTTCCGGCCCCATCGATCCTTTCAGCCCTCAAGGAGGGAGGTGAAGATGCGGAGGCATATATGCGGCGACTGATAATTGAGACCATGGGGTATGAAATCAAGTTATAGAGATCCGCAGCCCGGCGAGCTCGGATTGGCTGTTAAAATGGCAGGGCAGTCACCTGGGTGACCGCCCTCTCCGGTGCATGCCTAGCCCGGATATTTTATGAATTGCTGTCGCGAGACCGCGAAGATGGTTGGGCCACCTGGCAACCGCCCCGCGGTACCGCGGGATTGGTCCTGAGGCGTACCTGAATGGTACGTCGCAGGGGCCGACACCTGAGGACGCCAGGGAGGACGGCCATATCCGTGGTCGCAGTCACGCCAGGGCGTGAATTCATGAAATATCCGGGCTAGAGAAGAGGAGGGAAAATGATCCGTGGGACCGTGCGGAAGATCACCGGCCCGGCGGTAATTGCCAAGGGAATGTTGGGCGCCCGCATGTATGACATCGTAGGGGTGGGGGAGCAAGGACTGATCGGTGAAATTATCCGGCTGGACGGCGACACCGCATTCGTTCAGGTGTACGAGGACACCTCCGGTCTGAGAGTGGGGCAGCCGGTGGTCTCAACCGGCAGGCCCCTGGCGGTGGAGCTCGGGCCGGGACTGCTGAATACCGTTTACGACGGGATTCAGCGTCCCCTTGACAGGATCAAGGAGAAAACGGGTGCCTTTATCTCCCGCGGTGTGGAGGCAGCCGCCCTGGACCGCACCAGAAAATGGGATTGGACCCCCGTAGTGAAGCCAGGCGACCGGGTGAAGGGGGGAACGACAATCGGAACCGTGGAGGAATTCCGTTTTGTCCACAGGATCATGGTGCCTCCGGACGTGACCGGCACGGCCAAGGAGGTGAAACCGGCCGGGACGTACACGGTGGAAGAGCCGGTGGTGCGCCTCGATGACGGTACCGAACTGAAAATGTTTCACCTCTGGCCGGTGCGGCGTCCCCGTCCTGTTCAGGAAAAGCTTGACCCGACTGAACCTTTCCTTTCGGGCATGCGGATCCTGGACGTGTTATTTCCCATCGCCATGGGAGGAACCGCGGCGATTCCCGGACCTTTCGGCTCGGGTAAGACCGTAGCGCAGCAATCCTTGGCGAAGTGGTCCAACGCCGATATTGTCGTCTATGTGGGCTGCGGAGAACGGGGCAACGAAATGACGGATGTGCTTACGGAGTTTCCAGAACTGGAGGATCCAGGAAGCGGCGAACCCTTGATGCACCGCACCGTGCTGATTGCCAATACCTCGAACATGCCGGTAGCGGCTCGCGAAGCCAGCATCTATGTAGGCGTGACCCTGGCCGAATATTTCCGGGACCAAGGATAGAAGAAGGTTACCCTCCCTATCTGTCTGCCCGGCTCGCCGCATTCTATGAGCGTGCCGGGCTGGTCACCACTCTGGGGGGAGAAAGGGGAGCAGTCACGGTGGTAGGAGCCGTGTCGCCCGCGGGGGGTGATATGTCCGAACCGGTCACCCAGTCCACCCTTCGTATCGCGGGCACCTTCTGGTCACTGGACGCTTCGCTGGCTTATCGCCGCCATTTCCCCGCCATCAACTGGAACGGGTCCTATTCCCTCTATATCCCCCTCCTGGAGGAATGGTATCGCAAGAACGTGGATGCGGATTTTCCCGAGGGGCGAGACGCTATCAGCCGCCTCCTGCAACAGGAGGCCTCCCTTCAAGAGATGGTGCAGCTCGTGGGTCCAGATGCCCTGCAAGATAACGAGCGACTGGTCATCGAGGTAGGTCGCATCGTGCGGGAGGACTTCCTGCAGCAGGACGGCTTCCACGAAATCGATGCCTACTGCTCCATGAAAAAGGCCTATGGCATCATGGTAATGGTAATGACATTTCACCAGAAGGCCGAGGCGGCTCTCAAAAAGGGCGTCCCCATCGATGAAATGCTCCAGAGTCCCGTGCTGGAGAAGATCACCCATGCCCGTTACACGGCGGAGGAGGGCTTTCAGAGCTACCTGGAAGAAGTGCTGGCAGAGATTAACGGTGCATTCGGAGAGGAAAGCTGAGGATCGGACGGCCATGGATCTTTTGAAAAAGGAATACAATGCCCTGAGCTACATCTCAGGTCCCTTGCTTTTCGTAGAAAATGCGGAGGATCTGGCATACAATGCCGTGGTCGACATCAAAGACGGCAGTGGACGGGTCCGTGGCGGCCAGGTCATCGAGGTGTCGGAGGAATATGCGGTGATCCAGGTTTTCGAGGAGACCTCGGGGCTGGATCTTGCCCATACCTCGGTGAGCCTGGTGGAAAACGTCGCCCGCCTGGGCGTATCGCAGGAGATGCTGGGACGTCGTTTCGACGGCCTCGGCAAGCCCATAGACGGATTGCCTCCGGTAACCGCGGAAAAACGCGTGGCCATTGCCGGCATGCCCATCAATCCGGTGGCTCGACGCAAGCCTCAAGCCTTCATCCAGACCGGCGTTTCTACGATCGACATCATGAACACCCTTGTCCGCGGGCAGAAGCTCCCCATCTTCTCGGGACCTGGGCTCCCTGCGAACGAGCTGGCGGCACAAATCGCCCGCCAGGCCGTTGTGCCGGGTGAAGAGGTACAATTTGCCGTGGTCTTCGCCGCCATGGGCGTGACCCAGCGAGAGGTGAGTTATTTCACCGGGGAGTTTGAAGAAACCGGCGCCCTTTCCCGTTCGGTCCTTTTCCTCAATAAGGCGGACGACCCCACGATCGAGCGCATCCTGACCCCTCGCATGGCGTTGACGGCGGCGGAGCATCTAGCCTACAAGCATGGCTACCACGTGCTTGTGATCCTAACAGATATGACCAATTACTGCGAGGCCCTGCGGGAAGTAGGGGCTTCCCGAGGAGAGATTCCCGGTCGGCGCGGCTATCCCGGTTACATGTACACCGATCTCTCCACCATCTACGAGCGTGCTGGAGTGATCGCAGACAGCCCGGGCTCCGTTACCCAGATTCCGATCCTTTCCATGCCGGGTGGCGACCGGACCCATCCCATTCCCGACCTGACGGGATACATTACCGAAGGCCAGATCCAGCTCTCACAGGAGCTGAATCGTAAGGGCGCCTTTCCACCTATCGACCCGCTTCCCTCCCTTTCAAGGCTCGCGAACAGCGGAATCGGCAAAGGCAAGACCCGGGAGGATCACAAGCAAATCTCTGATCAGCTCTTCGCGGCCTATGCCAACGGCGTGGACATTCGCAAGCTGGTGGCGATTATAGGCGAGGAGGCCCTCACGGAGAACGACCGCAGGTATTTGAGGTTTGCAGACGCCTTCGAGAAGAAGTTCATCCATCAGGGCCAGCAGAACCGAGATCTGGAAGAATCCCTGGACCTTGCCTGGGCGCTGCTCTCCATGTTGCCCGAGTCCGAGTTGAAGCGGATTTCCTCGGATCACATCGGCAAGTACTATGGCGCCAAACTCGAGGAATTCTGGGGTACTCCAGGGGAGGCTCCATGAGGGAGGTAAGCCCCACGCGGATGAACTTGCTTGCCCGCCGCAGCCGGCTAGCCCTGGCGGTGAGGGGGGTGGATCTGCTCCAAAAGAAGCGGGACGCCCTGGTGAGGGAATTCTTCGGACTGGTGCACGAGACCCTCGATGCACGGAGAGAGTTGAACAAAACGGGCCGGGAGGCGCATATGGCGCTGATTCTGGCGAAATCCTTCGACAGCCCGAAGGAGGTTGAGGTCCTCTCTCTCAGAGTCCCGGTCATCTCCCATGTCCAGGCCAAGGTAGAGAGTGTCTGGGGCACCCGGGTCCCGCGCCTGGAGGTGGAGTGGCCTCGGGAGGCCACCACCAGCCCTCTGTCTGTCGGAGCACGGACCCAGGCCGCACAAGTTGCCTTCCGAAGGCTGAGCCGGTCCCTGATTCAGGTGGCGAATACAGAATCGCGTTTGCGTCGCATCGGGGAGGAGATCAAGAAGACCGCCCGGCGAGTCAATGCCCTCGAGTTATCGGTCATCCCCGGCATACGATCTCAGATACGATATATTCAGCAGGTGCTCAATCAGCAGGAGCAAGAAGATATCTTCCGCCTCAAACGCATCAAAGGCAAGGTGGATGCCAGCCGTGCCCAAAACGAATCGGCTGAAGAGAGCTGATCCGGCCCAGCCTGTGGAATTTTTCCGCTTTGCTGGCCCGGCCCCAAGAGGCAAACAATGTGACTCTCCTCCGAGCCGAGGGTCACCAAGCCTAAAAAGTAATCTTACTTAGGGGTGTATTGGAACTGCTGACCCCCCACACTGGCCTGAACCATGGCGCCTTTATTTGGCATGGTGAAAACGGCTACTCCATTCTCGTAGTTTGCATCTTTCGAGGCTCCTGACTTTGCCAGGATTGCCGATGCCCGAGCGTTGAGTTCCAAATTTCCTTTTTTGAAATTGTTAAAGGTCGATTTGTCTGCAAAGAAGATTATTTCGCTGAAAGACTGACCACCAATCTGAGCGCCCACTGTTATTTCCGTCACGGTGGCAAGGCCAACGTGTATCCCTTTTTCATACACCCAACCGGATCCGTGACCGCCACCAATGATAAACCCTCCTACACCGATTCCCGGAAAGACGGCGTAAGCGTAGGCCTTTTCAAAAAAGACTTTCATGCTGGGATCGGCTTCCTTGAACTTGGTAATGGTTCCCTCAACTGCCGCCTTCTCTTTTTGATGCTCCAGAGGATCCCAGCCAGCCCATACCGAGATTCCGGAGACAACTATGAGCCAAACTGTGACCACAGCGTAAATAGCTCCCTTTCTCATGACAAATCCTCCCCTTTTTGCCAGGTAAATTCAGTGTTGTCTTATCCATGAATCCAAGACTATAAACGGTCCGGGCCATAGAATGCAACAAAACTTAAGAAAAATAAAAAGATTCTCAAAACTTAACCTCCTCATCATGTTGGTATGGGGCATGGAGAAACAGAGTCGGCAACAGGTAGCGGACAACTGATTAGTCATATGGTTTCTCCATAATTAGATCACCGGTCAGCACTGTCATTTACTATAAAATGCAACCAGGGTCACGCTTGGACGAAATGGCACGACAATCCTGGGAACTCTGATACTTCTAGGGATAAGTTTCCTGGCCTGGAAGGTTATCACAGCAACAACAGGGTTTCCCCCTGATGACATGTTGATCGTGGGAGATGAGCAGGTTATGAGGGAAGACGATTAGGGTATAGGGCTAAATATGGTAGCTGAGTCTCATGAGAGAAAGTGTAGATTAAAGTAGAGACTGTCGAAAAACCCTTAAGCATTGGATTTTTAGGTTTTTCCTTGCTTGTAAGTAGTTGATTTTATAAGACACGAAACGAGCCAAAATTCAGCATCAGGACTCTTTCGACAGTCTCTAATGTGCACTTCGCTGGAATTTGCTCCAGCACAAGATACTGCTAGCTGTCAATGCAAAGAAAAAAGCCCAAACTGATCGGTCCAGCAGAAGGGTAATCAAGGCTCTAAATTTACCCACTTCGGTGATCTTCTGACCAGACACAGTTAAGGATAGTGTTCGTTCTCTTCGTGGTAAGTTTCCAGAATAGTTTTGACGTTACGCAAATCACTCAGGGCTGCGGAATTGTGCCCTTTTCGTCTGTATTCGGCAAACCGTGGAATTGCGACCTCTGTCAAAATACCAATTATGGCAATTACAATCATAATTTCGACAAGGGTAAAACCAGCAATAAATTCTTCTATGCACTGCTCTTCTTATCTCCATAGGGCAATTATTTGGAATCATCAGTTATGCTAGGTTAAATCTTTTTTACGCAAACTAAGTGCCAGCAAGAAAGGGAATCGGAATATGGATGACATCCCCTAATTAACATTCTTTTGGGATTTGTTTAGGCACGAGAGGTTGAGAAAAATGCGGAGCCAATGACTCCGCATTTTCTTAGTTTAAACCTAGATATTGTAGCTTGCTCTCAAGAGGAAAAGTGGTCATTAAAGTATGTCATCTCCAGTCTGAAACAAAAAGACAGGGACACTTTTGACCCTGCCTTCATCATTCGGTATTCAATTATCTTCTTACTTCCTGTACTTCCTCCTCAACCCCGCAAGTCCTACTAGGCCTGTACCGAGAAGGAGCATGGTGGCGGGTTCGGGGACTGAGGATATATCAGCAATATTTACCCACTGCCCTGGGTCCGAGAATGGGTTTTCTTCGCCAATTCTAGGGTCATATTCATTTCCTTCTGCCCAAAAAGTAAGATCTACTGAAAACATCTCTTGATTGGTATATACCGCATCAAAATCATCTGGGACTGTCCAGTTAATAGTTAGAGCTGAAAAGGAGAAATCACCCAAAGGGTAATCACTTTGATAATCTGCATGCAAGCTAGGATAATTGTCCCCGATAAAAGAACCAACTTCCAATCCTGGTGCTGATCCTTGCAAATCGTGGAATACTATATCACTTGGGGAGAGTGGCTCGACATACTGGTGCGATACACCACTATAGACAAGAAAACGAGCAAAAATGGCGCTAAACCAGACCCCGGTAACGGGTGCATTAACTACAAATTGCTTGCCTGTAGGGGCTCTATATGTAACAGATAGTAACTTGTCGGTAGAAAAATCCGCTGACAAACTATAAGGATTGGCATTCCATGTCACGAAACTCTCAGAAAAGGGATATAGGTAGAAGTCAATAGTATCGTAACTGTAAGTAAATGAATCGATCTCAAAATCAAGCACAACAGCCTGGACTGGCGAAGCAACAACAATGGTAGTTGTCAAAAAAAGAACAATTGTCATTACCCGCAATATTTTTGTCTTCATATTCATCGTCCTACCTCCCTTGTATTTTTCCATGCTCCTAGACGATACTAAATAAGTCCCTACAAATGATGCAAGCAATACACCTGCGCAGATAAATTATTGATACACAGTTACTTTGTAGATTTTGGCAAGACAAGAAAGTAGCGATTTGCAAAATATCCTGACACAAGAACACGCCGTACTCCCGCTATTACTGTCAGGTATTGCCGGTTTCGGATTGATCGGCCAAAATCGCAAGAACGCATAACCAACAACGATGCAGCACTCACCCGGCATAAGAGAGGGGGGTAATGGAACTGTTGTAACTTCCATAGCTACTAATTGATAAGAACTCGCTTTCGATAAGAAGAAGTATAGGATGGCCGAGCCTTGTGTGCCAAGCGTCGAGATCGGCAACAAATGGCGGTGAAATCTTTCCAACTCAGCGAGAATAGCTTCCTCTGGCTACCTTCTAGGCAGAAATCATGCCAGCTTAGCTGGTTAGAGAATTTACTGTTTATTTCTATATACTTAACTCGCAGCTTATCATCATAATCAGTCGTAAGAATGGACTAAAATTGTAAATATTTCCGACAATAGTTCACTAGCATAATAATATGATGTCAAAGGTAAACTTAGATAAAATAACGTGTTGGCTGTAAAGGTAAGTTAGATAAGGAAACTGTAAGATTTTCCGACATTATTACAGATTTAGAGGGCGTGCTGAGACTGGAGATTACATCCCTCAATTTAAAGTTTTAACTCTAGGCAACAGTCTCCTACATGTGGGTGCGGGGCAGAAAGGATAAAAGTACGGATTAAAGCATGATCCGTAAAGTTTCAACAAACCGATGTGGACCCTAAGTGATGACCATAGGGGCATACTTGCGAAAGCAGGAAAATCACTGGGCAAACATCAGGTTTCAGATTTTAGTGGTCAAGTTTCAACTTTTGTGTTTTTCTTTCCTGACACCCGAACCGCCGGCGGAGAAACGTGCTCTTGCGCATTTTTCTCTCGCGGCGAGCACACCGCACAAACGCTTAGGTCTGCGGGAGCGGTTGTGCTGTGGGTTGGCATATACATGCGATATTAGAGTATAGTCAGTTTTTTCGTCTCACTGAGGCAACTCGGCAATCCAGGCTATGAGGCTGTATGAACATCTCGGTTATCCATTGCCGCAACTCCGATCCTCTGGTGCTTCGCCTGGTGAAAGAGGCCATCCGGAGAATTTTCTACACACCGGTGCTCATCCGCACTTTTTTGGACAAGACGTATCCCTGGCTCAACCATGGTGCGGTTAAATGGCTCAGGTCGAACTTGACTCCCGACATGATCGGTTATGAGTGGGGGAGCGGCAGGAGCACCGTCTTTTTCGGCCGATTCATGAAGAGGCTCGTCTCGCTGGAACACAAGAAGAAATGGTTCAGGAAAGTGCGGGGGCTCATGGCGGAATGCGGTGTGAGCAACGTCGATTACTATCTTATTCCACCCGGTGAAAAACCCTCGCCAGCCTCGGCAGTCCGACCGCACATCTGGGACGACTTGCAATACAGGCCACGGAAGCCGGAGTTCACTGCATACTTCGATCACATCTTGCGGTATCCTGACGAGTCCTTCGATGTAGTCCTGGTAGACGGACGGGCAAGAGTGGAGTGCGCCTTCAATGCCTTGGACAAGATCAAGCCCGGTGGGTTCCTTATCCTTGACAACAGCGAGTGGGAGAAATACAGACCCATTTTGGGGGTGGTTATTGACTGGGAACGGCTGGTCTTTGAAAATGGCGTCTGGCAAACCACGATTTTTCAGAAGCCGGGGAGTGGTGTCACAGAACACAGGGTCAGCTCGGGCTAAGTTTTTACATTTACGACCGTAACCTTTAATTCAACTTTATCCAGGTGCAGGGACAGCATGCGATTTAAGACTATCTGGCTGATACTGCTGGTGCTGAGCATTTTCTCGCCCCAATCGAGTAGCGCCGATGAAACGGCCTGGATCGCGGTTGGTTTTCGCACGGGTCTATCTGCGACAGACGGGAATGAAGACTTCCAGCAATATGAGGTATCTGCAAGCCACGGGCTGCCGTGGAGCTGGCAACTAACTCAAGGCTGGTTTGTGAGTACGAGGATCAACCTCTCTGCTGGTGCTCTCAGGGGTGGAGGGACAACAGGTTTCATTGGCTCGGTCGGTCCGAGCGTTGCACTGAGTATGGTTAACGGTCTAATTTTGCTGGACGGAGGGATCAGTGCTGCACTTCTGAGCAAGCATAAGTTCGGCCAGGAGAACTTTGGGGGGCCCATTCAATTTGTCAGTCATGTGGGCATAAGTTTCAAGCTCGGTACTAATCTGGGTGTGGGCTATCGGTTCCAGCACATGTCCAACGCGAGCATCTACAAGCGGAATCCAGGTTTGGAGCTTCACATGCTTGAGCTGACTTATTTCTTCTAATCAGTTCGGGTGAATGCGACTTCTGTGGTAATCGGGCGCCACCACGAGGTCAAACACTTCACGATCACTTCACATTCCTTCAATTAGCTTGTAATACTCCTTGATACCATGGATGGACTTCATCGTGGCTTGGAACATGATCCAAGTAAGAACAAGAATTCCTATGGTGAGCCCGATCTTCCACGCCCGCGAAGTTTGTGGACGCCACCAAATCAGGGGCAACGCCAGGGGGCCCACAAAACAGAGTGCAACGACAATAAAGGATGTTCGGAAATACCACTGAATCTTCTCCTCTGCAGAACATGAGGACCGGGAACCATCCAGAAACTCACCGCAGTGTTTACATTTTATGGCCTCGTCCTGAATTTCTTCAGCGCAGAAGGGACACTTTTTCATTGTCATCTCTCTTGCTAAAATCATGTATTAGACAGAATTTTTTCTGCACAACCCAACAATAGCACCACTTCCAAAGCCCTCGCCATTAAAACAATCTTGCAAGATCCACACCGAAAAGGTCAAGTAGTGAAGCCATAAGGGGAGTACTGAAATGCGTGGCCGGGTCGAGCCAGAAATTCGGATGTCAGATGTCGGAGATCTGAGGTCTGTAGTCAGACGACAGACGACAGACGACGGAGGACAGAAGACGGCATTTGGGATTGCGGATTTGGGATTTCTGATTTTGGATTGGGTAATTAGGGAATTAGAGAATTCGTAAAAATCGCAGAAATCTTAGCAGACGTAGAAATAGTTGAAGCAGACGGTTTAGTTCATGGCTCACACGGAAAAAGCCATTCAGAAATCATAGAGGTGAATACAGGTAGTAAAAGGCTTAGCTTTTGCGGATAACGAATAACGAATAACATCTCGTTCCGCTTGCCGCTCACTGCTTATGCTTTACCGCTCACCGTGGTGGCAGGGAGCATGGACGAGCAATTTCGAATTTCGATATTTTAGGCTCGCGGTCGCTGACTCACTTCGCTTCGCTGTCTATTCCTGCACCACCTCAACGAGGAGCCCCTCGAGGGGATTTAGAAAGTTGACCAGGAGGTTCTGGACAGGGGCGATTGCTGGCTCATGAAATATAAGGTCACCCGGTGAAAAGGGCACGGGATTCCGGACGTCCTTGACTGCAAAAGCGATGTGGTGGAGGATGGACTTGCCCCCGAGGAACTTGACGAGCTTCGAATCCTCCTCGGGGACAACGAATTCGATCATGGGAAACCTGGTCGAGAAAGCGACAGCACAGTGAAAGGCCGGCACCGGCCCCCAGACTAGGGGCTCATTGTCTTTAAGTCGCTCCCGACAGAGATTGTCGGCGACGCTAACCGACCGTACAACCATCCCGACGTGATGGAATTTCATGACGCTACCTTAATAGAGCCCGCCTCGGTGAAACAACTTCTGACCCAAGTTTCGCGCCGCCTGTTGAAGGCAATGGCCTGACTCCAGTACTTGAACCGTTGGACTGTTACCGGATTTTAGCTGATCTGCTTCAGCGAGATCTACTCCGGGAATGCTTCCTGGATCCCTGCTCACCGATCTGGGTCGAGGACAAGCTTCGCAGGAACGACGGTGGATTGAGTTGTTATGTCATTCCCGCGCAGGCGGGAATCCGGGGAGGTGCGAAACCTGAATTATAAAGTTTGGTCAAACCACCCACCCTACTTGATCTAACACAAAGAGTACGGATGGCACAACAAATAATGTGGGAGGGGGGAGGTCAGAGGGCAGATGACAGATGACAGCAGCAGCAGGCAACGGGCAGTTTAAAGACAGAGGTCGGCGATCAGAAGTCAGAGATTAGCGTGCTGCTTTAAAGTTCTCATCCTCACACAGAATATACAGATCTCACGGTATTCACCGGCAACCATTTATTCTTTATAATTCCTGGTGGGAGAAACTGACCTGATTCTCATGCCCCTCATAATGGTTTCGTCATTCTTCGCCCTGTTCCTGTTTTATTATTTGCCTCTCGAAACCGCACTGCCAATATATATTGTGATCCTGATGCTTGCAGGGTTTTACTATGTGGTGATGTTTAAATCCATGAGAGCCAAGACTAAAATCGGATTGGAGGCGATGATCGTTGGGGAAGCACCTCCACCCTACCGTGGTTATCCTGCACTCTTTAAATTCTTGCCTCTGGCAGAGCCCTCACCGTATCGAGTTAGCGCTGCTCCCAGTCATTTGATCGTCACGGAATTGGTTTTTATTCTGAGCGGAAAACCAATGCTTGTCAGAACGAATGGATAAAGGTTTAGTACACATTTCAATTCATCTTTTGTTGTTTGAGACCCTGCTACCATAATCTAGCGTAGGCTTGAGCCGCCAATTTTTAAAAAACATGGGGAGATTTGGCTTCACTTTTTTACTGACATTCTGCTAGCATTGTTCAGAATGGGAAGGAAGAAAAACATTTCCTTCATTAACGAGTTTACTGGCGAAAAATGAAAGGGGCACTATGTGGGAAAAAGTCCTGGTTGCAGATGATGAGCGCCAAATAAGGGATCTGTTAAATGAATTTCTAACCAGTGAAGTTTACGAGGTAATCTTGGCATCGAATGGAAAAGAAGCCATTGAGTTAACGGAGAAAGAACATCCGGATGTAATCTTGCTGGATTTAAAGATGCCTGAAATTAATGGAATAGAAGTCTGTCGACGATTGAAGGAAGAGCCGCAAACACAGTTTATTCCGATCATTGTGATAACAGGATACGTTGATAATAAGATCCACGCAATTGAAGCGGGAGCCGATGATTTCGTTCACAAACCGATTAATCTGACGGAGCTGGGCTTCAGAGTAAAGTCGATTCTTCGGACACGCTATCTAACCAATGAGCTGGAAAGAGCGGTAACTTATATTAGAGAACTTGAGAAACATCCCACGATTTCAGAAAAAGAGGAATCACGGGATACCGCAATAGGTGAGAGGGCCATAGATGCTTTTGTTCAGTGGGAGAAATGTAAAAGAGGCACATGGTGTATTCTTTTGGAACTGGATCTTGACCATAGACATTTCAGGGATATGGAAGGTGTGTACATTATCTGGCAAGGTGAGGAGAATCCAGTGGCACTCCGAACTGGCCAAGGCTTAATCAGGGAATCCCTGGAAAGAGAGCGAAATGATAAAGAGCTGTTGGCTTGCAGTAAGCAGCATGAGCTTTACGTCAGTTGGGCGCAAGTCAATCCTAGATTTCGCGATGGTGTCGTTAGGTATATCACAGAAGCACTCAAACCAAAACTTGAGAGCAGCTATCCCGATGTTCCACCAGTAGGGGTAAACCTGCCTTGGTATGAACTAAGTTTCCCCTGGGACTGATACATTCAGACTAAATTTTAGCTAAAAAATGGTCTGGGTGAACAAACAGAGCATTTCCTCCCGTCTCTTCCTACAAGTTGGGCCCACCAACAATAAGAATCAACACTTCTGGCACATATCCTGCACACTCAACTGCACAAAGAAACTGCAAAGCAGTCGCCGAGGGGCGCAGAAATGAATATAATTAGGGATAGACGTCAATTATTACGGGCGGAGGTAAAATGGCCCGCAACTATTATTCCCTCGGGCCAGCCGACGCCCGCTGAAACTAGGACCATTAGTCAAGCCGGCGCCTCTCTTTGCTGTCAGCAATTACCCCCGGTCGGGCAAGAATTCCGTCTTGAGATCCAGCCTCCCAATCGCCAGTCAATTATTGTCACTGCCAGACCAATCTGGGCTATTGAAACTGGGTCAACTGAAATCTCTTACCGCTTCGTATTTGGTGTCCAGTTTGAATATATATCGGAAGAAGACATTCAGTTCCTTGGTGAGGTTGTGATAAATCAGGAATCGCTCAGGGAAGCAGATGAAGCTTGAGCGGTCGAAGGTGACCAGAGAGTGTGGTTATGGCAGACGAGAGAACTCCGGCGGACTGTAAGCACTACCCTCTGTGTGAACCATTAAGGACTCTAATCGGACAGCTCTCCTTAAAGCTTCTGGACACATACACAGCTATCCTAACAACGGAAGCCGAGTCAGTATGTAGCCGGTGCGATGATTTTGAGCCAAGGGAAATGATAGGCAAAACCCACTAATCCGCCTATTTCCCGCCCCTCCATGCTGCCTCCCTACCTGAGCAGATGAGCAACCATATACCTCGCCGCTTACCATGGTAGTTATCTGAGAACCTTCTTGAAACGAAAAGAGGATTGACCATGAGGCAGAAAAGAAATGGAAAACCGAGCAAAAAGAACACTAAATCAAAACTTGCTGAAACCACAATCATTTCACCCAACAGTAAGCTGGAGGGCATTATCGAAACAGATGGGCCCTTAATCATAGATGGTACTCTGAGGGGGACTATCAAGTGTAGGTCTCTGGAGATTACGGAAAATGGCAATGTCCACGGGGATGTTGAAGCTGAAACGGCAATGGTGGCAGGGACTTTTGAGGGTGAAATGATTTGCAAGGGCAAACTAACCTTTTTCCGCGCAGGGAAAGTAAAAGGAAACATTTCCTACAGGACATTGACAATAGAATCTGGGGGACTACTTGACGGTACTGTTTCAAAATTGCAATGAAAAAGCTTGAGAACTCCTTGGCTATCTCTACCTTAGAAAATTAAAGTCATTTTACCAGACAGTCTCAGTTGCTCAGTCGACTTGCCCAGCCTGGCCACACCAAGCTGATTATTTTCGACTGCTCCTCCCGTGTTTTCGTTCTGCCTGGATGATTTGCTCCATTTGCACTAGTGGAGCAACCTAATCTTAACCCCCAGTTGTTAATTAGCGAATTGGTCAATTCGTTAAAAGCGTAAAAGCCGTAAAAGTTGTTGAATTCGTACAGGGTAAGCGGTTAACGGCGAAGGGATGTGAGCGCCATTTTGATTCATCCCTTCTGAGATATTCAATTAGTTTACAAAAAGTGGTGTTTTTTTCCGTAGCGGGCCTGGTGGCGGGTGGGTGGTTCAGGTATCATGACCGATCGGGAAATCTGGTAAAGAAATAACATGTTATCCTGGATACAGGAATATCGTGTTAGACTGCATGCATTATAAGCAACTTTTAGGTGCTCGAGGCAAAAGAGCAGAAAAGGACGAGATATGGCTGATACAAGACAGTTGGATAGGACGTACCACTTCATTATGGAAACCTTCGTGGAGCAGGGTCAGGCCCCCCATTTTACCGAGATCGCCCGAGCGTTTTCAGTACCTCCAGAGGAAGGGAAAGGGCTGCTGCATGAACTGATGAAGGCGGAGCTTCCACTGCCAATCTGGCTTTTCCCTGACACCGATTTAATCGCCTCTTTCTCCCCCTTTAACAATCTGCCCACCCAATACCGCATCTCTGTGGATGGGAAGCAAAAATGGTTCGCTCAATGAGGACTCGAGTCGCTAGCGGTCTGCTGGCTTTTCCCCGGGAAAGCAATAGTGATCGAGGCGCCGTGTCTGGACTGCGGAGATCCTCTGCGGGTGGTGGTGCGTGAGGGTGTCATCGAAGACCAAGATCCGTCGCGCATTTGTACCTATGTTGACATCCCTATCAGAGACTGGAGCAGAAATCTCCCCCGCGCCTGAAGCCGGATCAACCTCTTCCGGTCGGAAGAGCACGGGAGAAACTGGTCAGGATTTAACGTGGAGGCGGAAGCTGGTTTCCTGTCACTCGCAGAGAGTATGGCCGTTATGAGCACCGCCCGACATCGGGAGCGATTGAACGGTCATTATGTGTCCTCCGTGACCAGTTATTCCCAGCAGTTTGCCGCCAAGATAAAGGAGGTAACTCAGAACAATCCCTTTTGGGATCCCGCCCCATACCTGGCTCGGGAGCCACGGTGATTGCGGATTTCGGATTGATGATAGGCGCAAGGTGCAAGGCGCACGGCAGTAAAGACTTTTTTTCCTTGTGCCCTGATCCTTGAGCCGTGTGCCTGCCTGGCTACTGACTACTAGATTCTTTGATTGGGGATTGCGGATTGCGAATTTGGCATGTGAATCACTGGGTCAGTACCTAGCGTCGCAGTATGTTGTAATAGTCAGAGGCAGTGAAAATGGCGCAGAGCAGCATTATTGTAGAAAGTACTTACACCATATGCCCCGAAGGCAAGTCTCCTCCTTTGGGATCCTATCTTATTTGATCTTTCTCTTCAGATTTTTTTGGCGGCCTAAATTTAAAAATCAACATGGCAACTGCCACCACCATGAGAACTCCTCCCAAGACCGACAGATTATGAAGAGGGATTGACGACGCTAGCTGGTAAATGGGTTGCATACTCTATATACCTCCTTGCTTTCTCCTAAACGTACATAAATTGGTGACCATAAACAAAACTAAGCATATAAGAGTGAGCGGTCAATGGGTGAAAGACAGTATTCATCGAGGCAGGCTCCAGCGCCGCGACCAGTGGGTCTCCTCACAAGTGGACGAAACCAGTTCATTCCGCCAATATGCACGGAAAAAAGACTAAACCCCCCTTGATTCTGGTCAGGTAAGGATTAAGTTGTGTTTAGAGCGCTATTTGGAATTCCAAAATAGCGTTCGACAGGTGTTAGGAAATGTTAGAGGAAGTCCTGTTTGAGGTAAAAGATATCGGCAACCTGATAGATAGCGGATGTTACCAGGAGAGGTCGATACTACCTTGGAAGGGCGAGAGTGCCGTTACAGTCCCTGTGGTCTGTAGCGGTTTTTTTGTTGAATCTGAGTTAGAAAATATGGAGGTGTGAAAATGGCTAATCACACAGAAGAAGGGACTTACCCTGAAACCTTCGCAGTAGCGGAGAAATCGTCTATTGGAGCGTCAATGGCCGGACGCATTGCCGGCATTGCCGCAGTGGCCATCTCAATTATCGGATTGGCCCACGTGTTTCCTGAGATATTGGTTGCCATCGCAACCCTCGCCGTAGGTGTTGCCTTATTGTTCGAGGGTGGCGCCGTGGCGGCGCGATTCTCCTATCTGATCCGCGAGATGGAGAGCCCCGAAGACGGAGTGCGCTGGGGCGGCCTGACCGCCGAGTTTCTGGCTGGAGCGACAGGCATTGCCCTCGGGATTCTAGCACTTTTACACCTAACTCCCATGGTTTTGGTGCCCATCGCAGCCATCGTGTATGGTTGTGCTCTGATTCTCGACAGTGGCGTCAACAACAGGCTTACTGCCCTGGAGGCTAGGAAGAACGGAGTGCATGGATTAAGCGAGACCGTGGCCAGGGAATCGGCCACAGCCGCCGCCAACATTCAGATGCTCGTTGGTCTGTCCGCTGTTACCCTTGGAATCCTAGCCTTGGTGGGATTCGTTCCCATGGTCTTGAGCCTGGTTGCTATGTTGGGGATCGGTGGCGCAAGTCTGCTAAGCGGTTCCATGTTCGGCGGCAGAGTGCTAAACGTCTTCCGTGGATGAGGCTCAAAGTGCTAGACTAGTCATGAGCTAACCATGCGATCGTGTAGTTGGTGAGGTAAGCCACTCAAACACGAGAACCGCAATGGTCTTGTGGCCAGTCTGAAAGTTGAAGCAGGGAAGACGAAAGGATGAAGCTCGAAGGGTATCCTTTCGCTCTTCCCTCCAGCTAAAAAAAGGCGATGAGAACGTTTGCTGCTGCTGCTCAGAGCAACCGTTCGCCTTGTTTGCTCATTTCTTTCTGTGGAATTCTATCCCCAGCCTGTAAGCCAAATGAGCCAGCAACAATGCCCAGCCTATGGCGAAGAGGATCAGTCCTCCCACCCCGCCGATCTCGCCGTATCGGGGCCTTAACCATTTCACCAGCGGCGGGAAATAGAGAACAAGACCTGCGAAAGATAAAGGGTAACCAATTTTTCTGGCAAACTTCATATATTGACCCCTTGCAAGCACCCCTGGTCAGTGTAGCCGGTTATCTGGGGAATGGCGTCATGGGCGCACTCTCAAACCAAACTTCCTGCGCAAGACAAAGAACAGGGCTGGTCACCACCGATCTTACTCGGTATAGCTTCCTTTCACCATGCAAGGCTTCTGACAAAAGTGACTAGTGGCTGCAGTCAGACAGGATTTTAATCAATAGTCTCGGGCGATGTTGTTTCCATTGGAAACTGGCAACGCAAAAACAAGACCCTCTATTTATAACATTTTTCTCTACTAGATCAAGAAGGTTTGTGGGTCAGTGGAGGGCCCAACGTAGTCAAGCATAGAGCATGGGGCATAGGGACAGATGACAGAAGGCAGACGACAGATGACAGAAGTCAGAAGTCGGAGGTCAGAATAGAGGAGCAATCTATCGCTGACCGCTTACCGTTTGTCCCATTTGGGTTGATACAGAGAGTAGGGATACAACCTCATAAAACGGAGGCCGACACAGGCAAAATGCCCGTCCGGCCCCATCGCTTATAAATACTTTTAAAATCTTTGTCATCCTGTTGAATAAGAAATGATGGTATCCTCAATGTCTCCCAGGATGTCAAGGAAGGGTGGTTGCAAGGGGGACAAACCAGGCGAGTCCCTGACCAGAAGAATCCGGTCTAGGCCAAACCTGTTGTGAGCAGGAGTAATTGTCGGCTGACGGTCTACAAAAGCCAGGTTATCCCCGCAAAGCGCAAAGCGCAGAGCGGACGAGGCTAGAGCGGTCCTTCCGCAGCTGAACTTGTCCCAGCATCGTCGTATGAAAATCCAACCAGTCCACGACGTCACGGGCATCGGTGATATGTCAAGGGTTTCAAATCTGCAATCGCTATGGTAAACACTGTATTGACATAATGCGATTTACAAGGTTATGGTCATGAGCCAAAAGGTTTTTGTTCTTTACTTTCGATGGGGCCAACTGCAATTTCACTGGAATGTGAGTGGACAAGGGAACACGTAGAAAGGATGACCGTTGAAAAGATCGATTTGGATTGTTGCCCTTGTAGCATTCGTTACTCTATGGTCGGTCGGGGTTAAAACCTGGGCCAAGACACTCTACGTCTCCGATACCACCCTGGAGACCATCCTTCGAAGCGGGCCTGACATCAGCCATCGCATTATTGCTGCGCTGCCAATAGGTACAAGGGTAACCATGATCAGTGAGGAAGATGGTTGGGCGGAGGTAAGTCTTCCTGACGGTAGAACGGGCTGGACTCTTGCGAGATATCTTTCTGACAGACCGCCGTGGAAATTTACTGCCGAGAAGCTGGCAAAGGATAAGAAACGACTTGAATCCCAAATAAGTGAAATCGAAAGTAGTAATCGAGAACTCGGGCAAGAGAATGACAGACTCGAGAAAGAGTTGGCCGCATTCAACCAGGATCTCGAGGCCGCCAAAAAGGACTACGAGGCTCTCAAAAAGGGAGCGAAAAATTACTCGGGACTGCAGGAAGCCCAGGAAAAACTCGCCTCAGAGCTTCCCGAGTTTAAGGCGAGACTGGCCAAAGCGCAAAAAGCTTATGATAAGCTACAATCTTCAACCAAAATGCGGTGGTTTCTTTACGGTGCTGGTGTTATGACCCTTGGCTGGATTGTGGGGCTTTTCATGGGTGGCAGGCGACGGCGACGTTCGTCGGACATTTATGGGTAGTCAGAAGAGGCACCTTGCTAAGCAGGTAAATAACTGCATCCCTTGAGATTGCTGATTCCGTAGTTGCCCACCAACCTAAGTATTAGGGGTTTTTCCCCAGAAAAATCAGATTTATCAGCAGCGAAAATCAGATTTTGTCTGATTGCGCAAAGTGCAAGTCTCTGCCATGGTTAAAAGTAACCAACGGACTCCATGGTCTCAATGGTCAAGGCGATGGAGTCTATGGACCTTCCACACTTCCCCCCCTTCTGGGCGCAGAGGGGGGGCCTCAGCCTAATGAGATCTCAATATGTCCATCAAAGAACAAATCATGTCATCTGATCTGTTGGCTGATTATGAGTATCCTTATCAACTATTCATGGAAAGGCTTACCTTTGTTGGTCAGGTCCTGAGTCCCTTAATCCTTTTCACCGTGAACAAAGTGTTTCTTTGGGCAAAGTTCCGTAAAGGTGTCGTTGATTTTTGCTCTTTAAAGGAGTAGGCTACATTATCCCGGCGGAACGACAGTGGGCAGCCCTTCCCGGACCACTTACGTCTGTGCGCTCTCATCTCCAACTCCGGAGGTTTCTCATGAACTTGAAAAAGAAATTCCTGTTGGTTGCCGTGGTCATTGCTGCTGCTGCGGCATTGCTGGCCCTTTTCATGGAGTACTATGGCGATTGGCTCTGGTTTCAAAATATCGGTTTTGGTCAGGTGTTTATCACGATTCTGGGGGCAAAAGTTCTGGCCTTTGTGGTCTTTTCCTGCATCTTTGGAATTTTCGCCGGGGCCAACATTGTCGTCGCCAGGAGATGGGGCAGAGCCAGCCGCGCGATCAGGGCGGTCAGCCCTGAACTACCACACTCGGTCCTAGATATCATTTTTCAGGAGGCATACTCGAGCTATGTATGGGCGATAATCGTCATCTCCTTTTCCTTTCTATTGGGGTATAGCGCTTCCAAGTCGTGGATGACTTTCTTACAGTTCCTCCATCGCACTCCCTTTGGCGTTTCCGACCCGATATTTCACCGAGACGTTGGATTCTATCTTTTTACCCTGCCCCTCTACTACTTTTTCCAGGGATGGTACCTATCCACAGTATTCTTGGTAGCTATAGGTGTGGGCCTTTCGTATTACTTGGACCAGGCCATTGGAGTGCGAGAGAACCGCCTCTACATTTATCCCCGGGTAAAATCCCATTTGGGTGCACTGGGCGGATTATTCTTATTGGGGATCGCCTGGACGTACTGGCTCAAGCTTTACGGGCTCATGTATTCCAGCAGCGGCGTCGCTTATGGCGCCAGTTACGCTGATGTCTATGCCCAGATCCCGGCCTACTGGGTCCTCATGATTCTAGGGGTGTTGCTGGTGGTTTTTCTTTTCCTGATGCCGGTTATTAAGAGATGGAGATGGGTTCTCTACACGATCGGCGCATATGTGGTTGTTCTCATAGGTTTTTCCTGGATCTACCCTCGCATAGTTGAACAATACGTGGTAAAGCCCAACGAACTGGCGAAGGAAACCCCATACATCGAAAACAACATTAAATTCACTCGGTTGGGGTTCGGGTTGGATAAAGCCGAGGAAAAACCCTTTACCATAAACCAGAGCATGACTTACAAGGATATTCAGAAGAACGAACCCACAATCCACAATATCCGGTTATGGGATCACCGGCCCTTGATTCAGA
>JARRNM010000035.1:0-19660 GCA_037384945.1 Deltaproteobacteria bacterium | reverse complement strand
CCTGGACGGTAATGTCTACACCTCCAAACGCAAACCGGTTGTGGAGGAATTGTTGGATCTTACCGGTATTGTCCGCATCAGACTACAGCTTCGCTGCGTGAGCGCTGCAGAGGGACAAATTTTCGCCAACTACGTGAGTGAATTGAGTGACCTAATCATCCAGCTCGGACCTTGTCAACCTGCTGATTTCGCCATTGAGCTGGCAGCGGCGGAAAGCGTCCTCAAATCGACCCGTATACGGTGGCTCATGGGAATGGATAGGCACATTACCGAGGGGGAAAATGTCTACCACGAGAAAATGGAAGCGGCAGCTTACCAGGAATTTGTCAGGCGGGCTTTGGCTGATGAATATGAAAAAGGTTTGATTTTTGAGGCCCTGGCAGACGGGCCACAGTCGGTGCGCGAAGTGGCCGGCAAGACCGGATTGCCGGTCTACAGAGTTTCTTTGAAATTGAACGATTTGGAAAGAGCCGGGCGGGCACAATTCCACAAATTCGAGGGCACAACCGCAAAGTTCGTGCGGTTGGCTGCCTAGGTGGAGCGGTCAGTGGCAAACTCTATGAGGAATAGCTATGGCAAAGGCAAAAGACAGTAAGAGAGTAGGTGCCGTAATGGTGGTCGGAGGAGGAGTCGCCGGAATGCAGGCCTCTCTGGACCTGGCCGATGCTGGTTATTATGTCCATTTGGTGGACAAATCGCCAACCATAGGCGGGATCATGGCACAACTGGACAAAACGTTTCCGACCAACGATTGTGCCATGTGTATCATCTCACCCAAGCTGGTAGAGGTCGGCAGGCATCTCAACATAAATATGATCACCAACACGGAAGTGGAGGGTCTCGAAGGGGAGGCCGGCAACTTTACGGCTAAGCTGATCAATCACCCCCGCTATATCGATTTGGAGAAGTGCACCGCTTGCGGTGAGTGTAGTCGGGCCTGCCCAGCAACCGCTGTCAATGAATTCAATGAACGCCTCGATTTGCGGCAAGCGACCTATATGAGGTATCCCCAGGCCATGCCTCGAGGCTTTGTCATAGACCGAAACGTCTGCATCGGCTGCGGCCTTTGTCAAAAGGTGTGTTTGGCCGAGGCGATCAAGTATGACGACGAGCCCCGCCGCACCGAGATTGAAGTAGGCGCGGCAATATTGGCACCGGGTAACGCGGTTTTTGATCCGTCCAGATTTGAGACCTACAGCTATATGGAGCTACCTAACGTAGTTACCAGTCTAGAATTTGAGCGCATATTGAGTGCCTCAGGACCTTATCAGGGTCACCTTATGCGCCCTTACGACCGGGAAGAGCCGCAAAAGATTGCCTGGCTGCAATGTGTGGGATCGCGAGATATTAACCATTGCGATAATTCTTACTGCTCGGCAGTTTGCTGTATGTACGCCATCAAAGAGGCGGTTATTGCCAAGGAGCATGCCCACGGAGATCTGGATACGGCCATTTTTTTCATGGACATGCGAACCTATGGCAAGGATTTCGAACTTTACTACAACCGGGCTCAACAAGAGGGTGTGCGCTTCATCCGTTCAAGGGTCCACAGTATTGAACCCGAGGGGGAATGCGATCTCCTGCTGACCTACGTGGATAATCAGGGTGAGCTCCAGAGTGAAGTCTTCGACATGGTGGTCTTGTCCGTAGGTTTTGAGGTCGGTGAGGAAGTAATCGAACTCTGCCAGAGGCTCGGTATCGAACTGAACCAACACAATTTTGCCTTGACCACACCATCGGCGCCTGTGGCCACTTCGCGATCGGGTGTCTATGTCTGCGGGACACTTCAGGGGCCTAAAGATATTCCTCAATCGGTAATGGAAGCCTCATCCGCCGCCGCAGCCTCCAGTGCTTTGTTGAGTGAGGTTCGCTGGACAGAGACCAAAACCAAAGAGTTGCCCCCCCAAAGAGATACTAGTGAGGAGGAGCCGCGCATCGGGGTATTCGTCTGCAACTGCGGCATCAATATTGGTGGTGTTGTCGACGTGCCCGCAGTGCGAGAATACGCCAGGACCTTGCCCAAGGTTGTCCATGTTGAAGACAACCTGTTCACCTGCTCTCAGGACACCCAGGTTAATATGGCCGAGGTCATAAAGGAAAAAGGCATAAACCGCATGGTAGTTGCTGCTTGCACCCCCCATACTCACGAAGATCTTTTTCGCGAAACCCTCCTCGAGGTGGGCCTTAACAAATTCCTCTTTGAAATGGCCAATATCCGCAATCAGGATTCTTGGGTGCATATGAACGACCCGGAAAAGGCCACGGCAAAGGCCAAAGATCTCGTCCGCATGTCTGTGGCCCGGGCTGCTCTTCTGGAGCCCCTTGAAGAGAGAATGATAGAGATTAAACAGCGGGGGTTGGTGATCGGCGGCGGAGTCGCAGGGTTAAATGCAACCTTGAATCTTGCCCAACAGGGCTTTGAGGTTGTTTTGGTGGAGAAGGAAAAAGAACTAGGGGGGCTGGCTCGTCAGCTCCACCACACCATAGACGGTCTAGATGTACAAAAATATATGGCCAGCCTTATCGAGGAAGTAAGGAACAACGAAAAAATTCAGGTGCTGACTGAGGCACTTGTTGTCGGCTTTAGCGGAGCCAAAGGTAATTTCACCACGGAAGTATTGGTTGGCCCCGGAATGTATGAAAGGAAAATAAACCACGGTGTGACCATAATTGCCACAGGTGCAGTTGAGCACAAGCCGAAAGAATACCTCTACGGAGAAGATGAACGGGTCATGACCCAGCTTGATTTGGGCAAATTCCTTCATGAAAACTCCAAAGAGGTGGCCAATTGGCAAAGGGTGGTGATGATTCAGTGTGTGGGCTCACGAAATGAGGATAATCCCAACTGCAGCCGTGTATGCTGTCAGGGAGCAGTGAAGTACGGTCTGGAACTCAAGGAAATCAAGCCGGACATGGAGGTCATCATTCTTTACCGGGATATGAGGATGTATGGTCTGCTGGAGGATTATTACAAAGAAGCGAGAAGCAAGGGTATCCTGTTTTTTCGCTACAGCCCTGACCAGCCGCCTCAGGCGAGCACGAACGGTGACGGCTTGCAGATTACCTTTGTAGAACAACTGCTGAATCGGCCAGTGCAGATGACCGCGGATGCAGTGATTTTGGGTTCTGCCACTGTAGCGGCGGACACTGAAGAACTGGCATCCCTACTCAAGCTCCCGCGCAATAGGGACAATTTTTTTATCGAGGCCCATGCCAAACTGCGACCGGTGGATTTTTCCTCTGAGGCCATCTTCCTCTGCGGTACTGCCCATGCACCGAAACTTATGAGTGAGAGCATCGCTCAGGCGCTGGCCGCCGCTTCCAAGGCCGGTGCTTTTCTGGCACGAGAAAAGTTGCGGGTGGGTGGTGCGGTTGCTGTAGTCAATCCAGAGCACTGTGCCGCTTGTCTGGTCTGTGTCATGAGTTGTCCATACGGGGTTCCCCGCATTAATGAACAAAACGTTTCGGAAATCAACCCGGCTCTCTGTCAGGGTTGCGGGGTCTGTGTCTCCGAATGTCCAGCTAACACGATCCACATAGGTCATTGCGAGGATGACCAGATTTGCGCCAATTTGCATGCCCTATTTGAAGGAGTGAGCTAATGACCCAGTTTGAACCGGTAATCGTTGCCTTTTGTTGTAACTACTGAGCCTACTCTGCGGCGGACCTGGCAGGTTCGATGCGGCTTAGGTATCCGAGCAACCTTAAAATTATCAGAGTGCCCTGTAGCGGCAGGGTGGCCATCATCCATTTGCTCAAGGCCTTGGAGGAGGGCGCCGATGGTGTCATGGTCGCCGGTTGTCTGGAGGGGGACTGCCACTATCAGGCGGGCAACTTGCGGGCAAGAAAGCGGGTTAATTATGTTCGGGAGATCTTGGAGAAGATAGGTATGGAAGTGGACCGGGTGGCCATGTATAACGTATCCGCTGGGGATGGTCCAAAGTTTGCCGACATCGCCCGGGAGATGACCGAAAAAGTTAAGGAACTGGGGCCCAGCCCCATCAAAGATGCTAAGAAGTTGGCTTCTAAGAAATCGAAAGTGGAGGTGGCCGCATGATTATGGCAAAACCCAAACCCATAGAAGAAATCATTAATGAGATTAAAGACTTCAATAAGGTTTTGATAGCCGGCTGTGACGGCTGCGTCACTGTCTGCGAAGCTGGTGGATCTAAGGAGGTGCAGGTATTGGCTTCTGCCCTGCGGCTCTTTTTCACCAAAGAGAGCAAGCGCATTGAAATCGACGAAACCAGTCTGACCCGTCAATGCGATAAAGACTACCTGCGCGAGCTCCTGGACAAGATTGACAATTACGATGCGGTGGTTTCCTTGGCCTGTGGTGCCGGAGTACAATTCATGGCAGAGATGTATCGCAATAAGCCCATATTTCCAGGGGTGGATACCTGCTTTATTGGGGTCACTGAAGAGCGGGGCGTGTGGACTGAGCGGTGCCAGGCCTGTGGCCAGTGCATCTTGGCCAGGACGGGGGGAATTTGTCCCATTGCCCGTTGCTCAAAACGGATGTTGAACGGCCCCTGCGGAGGTTCGGAAAAAGGAAAGTGTGAGGTAAGTCCCGAAACGGACTGCGGCTGGCACCTCATCTATGAGCGGCTAAAGGAACTAGGCCAATTGGACTACTTCTCCAAGCCCGCTGATCCCAAAGACTGGGTGAGCAGCAGGGATGGTGGACCTCGCAAAATCGTCAGAGAGGATGTGCGGTTATGAATACGATAACACCGAGCAAATTGGAAAAAATCTTGGCTGAAGGACACTTTGCGGTTACCTCAGAATGCGGTCCACCTCGGGGCGCCAACGGTGAGGTGGTGGAGGAGAAGGCAAACCTCATTAAGGACCACGTGGATGCAATCAATGTCACAGACAACCAGACTTCAGTGGTGCGCTTGTGTAGTCTGGCCTCGTGCATCCGCATAAAGCAAATGGGATTGGAGCCGGTCCTGCAGATGGTTACTCGGGACCGAAATCGTATTGGTATTCAGAGTGATATTCTTGGAGCCGCCTCTTTCGGTATTAATAATATCCTCTGTCTCACTGGGGACCACCAACACTTCGGCGATCACCCCCAGGCTGTTAATGTTTTCGACCTTGACTCTACCCAACTCATTCAGACGGTAAAGCTGATGCGGGATGAGGGTAAATTACTCGGCGGCTTTGAAATGAAAGAGCGTCCCAAAATGTTCATCGGTGCCGCTGCCAATCCTTTTGCCGATCCTTTTGAAATTAGGGTAGCCCGGCTGTCCAAAAAGGTGGCGGCCGGTTGCCAGTTCATCCAAACTCAGTGCATTTACAACATGGAGAAATTCAAGCTCTGGATGCAACAGGTTCGTGACCAGGGATTGCACGAGAAGGTGGCCATCTTTGCAGGGCTGACGCCCATGAAGAATGTGGGAATGGCCAAATATATGAAGAACCGGGTGCCCGGGATTGACGTTCCAGACTATATTGTTGAACGTTTGGCCGCGGTGCCCAAAGAAAAACAAGCGGACGAGGGAATAAAAATCTGCGTTGAGCAGATCCAGGAATTGAAAGAAGAGGAAGGGATAAGAGGTTTCCACATTATGGCCATCGAGTGGGAGGAGAAGGTTCCAGAGATTGTTGAAATGGCGGGCCTTTACCCCAGACCGAAGATAAACGAAAACTGATAAAGTCCAGCTTGCACACTAAGAAGAGACGAGAAAATAGGAGGTTTTCTCATGTCAAAAAAATATGTTTTGATCGTTGACGACGATCCGGACTTGGTAGAAACTGTCTGCATGATGCTGGAGGCCAAGGGGTACGAGGTGGGGAAAGCCTATGACGGCGTTGAGGGTGAGGAATCCATCAAACAACGGCGGCCTGACCTCCTGGTCCTCGACGTCATGATGCCAAGAAAAGACGGATACAAGCTCTGTGCCCAGCTAAAGGCCGATAGTGCGACTAGGGACATCCCGGTTATCCTGCTCACTGCTGTGGGTGAAGCCGTCTCCACAACCAGTTACACCCATGCCCAGGGGATGTCAACCGAAGCGGAAGAATACATTCCCAAGCCGGTGGACAGCAAGACTTTGGTGGAGGCAGTAGAAAGCTTCTTTGCCTAGTGCCATCTTTAGGTGCAGGGGGTAGGCCTGTCGCCAGGTAACTGGCAATGACTAAAATCAAGCTTAGAGGCCTCAAGCTCCTGGAAAGAGGAGCGCAGGTGGTCTCTTCAAATCCTGGTGACTACAACTTCCTGGCAGCAGGTATATGCTCCCCTTTGGCACTCAATAAGATCAATCTCACTTTCGTTAGCCATGCCGTCCTTGATCAGAGCGGTAGGTCAATCACAGCCTTCTGCACGGAAGGCTCTGCTGGCCGCGGCTCTGCTTCACTTGTAGAAGCCCACCAAGGCGGGACCTCAACCGTAGATTTTCATGGAGATATGAGCACTCTCTCGGTCTTTCCCCATGATCAAAGGCCAGAAGTGACAGGGTTACTCCTGCATGCTCTAGCCAAGAGAGAGATAACTCTGCAGGGCATAGCCAGCTCCCCCTCGGCAATCTCTTCCATTGTTTCTACTGCCGAAACAGAGGCTGCCATCCACACCTTGTTTGACGCCTTCGAGTTTCCAGCCTATCACTCCCCCTCAGATTGGTATGCCGCCTACGAGGGCAAGGAAAATCTCCTGCGAAAAATTATCGCCTCATACCAAGAGAAGGTCGTCAGAATCTACGATATCGTTCAGCAAGGGGAACTTGACCTCTGGAGCGTAGTTATAGGTCAAAAAGCTTTGACTAAACTGGGTGAGGTCTTGATGGCTCTGGGGCAGCGGCAGATTAGGATGCCCTTTGTAGTAGCTCTGTTATCCTCGGATAACAACCTGGTCTTCAACTTCTGCTTCCCTGGGGAGCAGGAGTCTCAGATACGGGAAATCTTTTCCTCTCATCAGGGCAACACCCCGCTCACCCGCCATTCCCAGGTGGCGGCACTGTATATTCACGGACCTCACTTCGGCGACCGCTATGGAATCGCCCATACCCTGGTTCGAGCATTAGAAAGAGGCGGGGTTTCACTGCTAGCTCTGGGGTGCACTGTATCGTCTATTTCTGTAATCATCCGAGAAGAGGATCTTGCTTCGGCCGTGCAGGCGCTCGAGGCCACCTTTCAGAAATCCAGCTAGCAGCTGACAGCTTACAGCCGGCAGCAACAGCTTCATCCGTTTTTCTTGCCATCTCTAACTGATTGCTGCCTGCCGACCGCTGATTGCTGCGAAAAAAAGGCCCCTAGCCAACACTGTGACTAGGGGCATGGAAGGGATTAGAGCGAACTCACTCTTCCTCTCTGTCCTCCACCCCATCGATCACTAGCGAGTCGGCCACCAGCTCCCAGAGGTACTTTACCTCGACATCCATGAAGTCGAACTCTTGACGCAGACTCTTCATGATCTGGTCTCGACAGTTGTGGCAAGGGGCGATGAGTAATTCTGCCCCAGTATCCTTTATCTGTTTGGCCTTCATCCGGCCATAGTAGATGCGCTCCTCGGCATACGGCATAGCCCAGGCGCCACCACCGCCACCACAACAATAGTTGTTACGCCGGTTGGGATGCATGTCGACATAATTATCCACACACTGCTGGGTAATCCAGCGCGGCTCCTCGTAGTAACCGTGACCAAAGGTCTTCTCGCTCTTCCTTGCGTAGTTACACGGGTCGTGATAGGTGGTCAGTTCGGGGTGTTTTGATTTGTCAATTTTGATCCGTCCGGTCTCGATGTATTCTTTCAGTAGGTCATGGACGCTCATGAACTTGACATCTTCATCAGCAAACCACTGTTGCAGACCAAGCCTGGTCGCATAGTAGGCGTGGCCTCACTCCGGCAAGAGGAGATAGTCACATTCAAGTTTTTTGTAATTCTCCACAATCCTCCGAACAATCTCCTTCATGGCCTCATCATCCCCGGTAAAAAGACCCCAGTTCACGCCCTCCCAGTTTTCCGAGGTGGTAGTCCAGGATTCTTTGGCCGCGTAAAATATCTTCCACCAGAAAAACATATCTTCGGGCTCGGCAAAGGGCTCCTTGGAATTGATGGTCACCATGATCCTGGCACCCTTCTTGTCCACCGGAACCTCAAAGCCTGGCAACTCCTCTGCCAATTCAGCCCCCAGATCCTCCAGAAGAAAGAGGTAGTCTTCTTTGGGTATCCCCACATTGTTGCCTGTTTTCAGGCACATCTCCACTCCCTTGTGCATAACCCCCGGAACCTTGTCCCGGTCCCGCAGGGTCCGGGCCGATCTCATCATCTTCAGGAGATCGATGTTCATGGGGCAAGCTTCCTCGCAACGGCCACATAAGGTGCAAATCCAAGGAAAGCGAGAATCCACCAGCTCCTGATCCAGGCCCAAGAGGGCCATCCGCACCGCCTTACGCATGTCTAGTCCATCCACTCCGGTGACAGGACAACCGCCGGCGCAGGTACCGCAGGTGAGGCACAGGTCGGGATACTCTCCCGCTAGTCGCCGTTTTTCCCTTTTGTCAAGAACGATAGTTTCGCCTTGCATGAGTTTCCTCCTAAAAAGATTTCTTTTTCCCTCCTTCTGCGTCTCCGAACATTTCGGAGGAGGACGCAGTTCTAGGGGCAGATTCTGTCTTTACTTTATATTCAGCAAACCTTGTGCCGAATGGAGAAAAATCAAAAAAATTACATTATATCAATAAGATGTATGCAAAAGGAGGGCTGTGCCCCGAGGCGTTGAGCGGGGGTAATGCCCCGCCCTATGGAAGTAGAAATAGTTAACATTTTAATATTTCACAATATTTTATGTCTGGGTAAAAATGCCTCAAACGTTACCATTTTACCCGCGAGCTACTCTATCTATTGGCAATTTCTTGGCAGGAGAAGAAAACCCCGCTCTGACGAACGGGGTCTTGCTTCTCAAGTTTTTCTTTGTGGATACCGATCATTAAGAACTAATCTATATCACCCGCTTCAACTTCCAGGGCCATGCGATCCGCCATATCCATGAGCACCCGCTCGCGCTCACCCATAATGCCCAGAGCCTCACGCTTTTTGTCAATATGGTCGATCATCAAATGGGCCATCTCATAGGGATCGATGGCAAAACCCCACTTGCCCAGACCCTGCTTCTCCAATCCGTCGAAGAGCAACTTGTGAAACTTGGTCTCCGCTATGGTGGGGAAAGTTACCCCAAAGACAGTGTATACTCCCGAGGCCACAAAGTAGTGACCAATGCTGATGGCCTTCTCACTCATCCACTCAGGCGCTGCACCAGCCACCGGCAGATCTGCTATGGTCTCACCCAAACCACCGGTTTTCACCATCTCAGCACAGGCAACGAGAATCCTGCTGTTATCCACACAGGAACCCAGCCCCAGAACCGGCGGCATACCAACGGTCTCGCAGACCTCCTGCAAACCGTCTCCAGCCAATACCGCCGCATCAGGCTTCATCAAACCGGCCTTGGCCAGGGATATCTGGGAACACCCAGTCTGGACCACCAATACGTCATTCTTGATCAGCTCTTTCACCATCTCCACATGCACATAGTCATGGCGCACCCTGGGATTGGTGCAACCAACCACCCCGGCAACTCCCCGAATTCGTCCGTTGATGATGTTGTCGTTCAAGGGCACATACGATGCCCTGAAGGTGCCACCAAGCATGTAGTTCACATATTCGTGGCTGAACCCGTGAATCCCTAATGACTTGTTCTGGGGAATCACTATCTTGGCCTTGCGATTTTTGAACCGCTTGATTGCCTCTTTCACCACCTTGTCCGTGCACTTGCGCGGGTGGTGCTCCTCAAACTCAATGTGATCTACACCCTCAATGTGCGCCCGGGGGTTGGTGGTGAAAAGCTTGGTGCCGTAACAGTCAGCCAAAGGCGCCAGCCCCTGCTTGATGCACTGCACATCCACCGCCATGGCATCCACCGCCCCGGTGATCAAAATGGTCTCGGTGCTCATGAAATTGCCCGCATGGGGCACCCCGTGACGACTCAATACCTCGGCACCTGAACAACACATACCCAAAAGATTTATCCCCTCGGCTCCCGCTCCCTTGGCCTCATCAATCAACTTGGGATCACTCACCGAGGCGATCATGGATTCGAACATGTTGGGCTCATGGCCGTGGACAATGACGTTTACCTGCTTCTCATCCAAACAGCCCATGTCAACTGCAGCCAAAACCGGGTTGGGCGTGCCAAACAATATGTCGGAAATCTCCGTGGCCACCATGGAACCACCCCAACCGTCTGATAGGGCGCAGCGCGAACACTGTTTCACCATGTTCTCGTAGTCCTGATCCACTCCCATGTGGGTGCGGTGCATGATCTCCATGATCTCCCGCATGGCTCCCCGGGGAACGATCCCCAACTCCCGCCACTTGGCCAAGGTCTTGGGCGGTACCCGGCTGGCAAAGGGAATCTCCCCCTCAACCTGAGTGTAAGTCCGCTCCAACTCATGGTAAAGATCTACGGCAATCTCCTTGATCTCCCGACCGGCAGTCTCGATGCCAACGGACTCGGCCACATCAAAAAGCTTCTGCTCGTCTTTGATCTGGTAATCCTTGATCTTGCCCTGAACCACCTCACGGAATACATCCAGCATGCTCATGCCGTGGTCCGTGTGGGCCGCCGCTCCACTGGCCACCATGCGGGCAAAGTTCCGTGAGGCGATGGTATCGATGGTGGCACCGCAAACGCCCGTCTTGCCATAGGGATCTTTAGAGGACAGCCGGCAGGGACCCATGGAGCAGTGCTTGCAACAGGCAGAGTCAGCGCCTATGGGACAGGCCTTCATCTCCGCTGCCCGGTGAAAGGCGGTCTCTACCCCGTCTTCCGCTGCCTTGCGCAACATCTGCTGGGTGGATTTGCAGGTGGTTACCTGCGCGATAGGTAATTCTTTTGTCTTCTTTTCTTTTACCTCTTCTGCCATAACACACCTCTACCTCAAGGTTTTTAGTATTGTCTAAGATTTCTTTGATTGCCTATTTCTTTTCTCATTGGCCCGAAACTTGGCTGATGAAATTGTAAAAGGGGTAGTCTATACAAGGCTATGAGCCAACTGTTGCTAATCTCCCATTAGATAAACGTAGACCATGCAAGTTCCGTCTAATGGTAATCGTGGGTTCCCAACACTACCGGGATTTGAAACTTGTTCTCGAGCATCTGGGCGAATTGTTCTGGTGTGGAGTAAGGACAATCCGGCTTGGCATTTACCAGACACGAACTCAAGTGAATGACATCGGGCTGCATTTCCGACATTTTCATAGCGACTCCAGCGTTGGCAACCAGGCTCCGTCCTGGACACTCGCAAGTGACAAAAGAAATTACCTGAGATGGTTCGTCGAATTTTCCTTCACCCAATGCAGCAGCCTTGAGACAGCGCCACTCTCCGGCGCAGCCGTATCCGCTGTCTATGTAGGCTCCACAACCAACCACCATGATCTTTTTCATAGCGAACCTCCTTCGAGTTTCCACGTATTACTCCTTATTTTAGAAAGCCACACTGTCATTTGTTTTGTCAAGAAAAATATAAACAATTGGATATAGGTAATATTAACAGAAACGTTTCCATGTTAGGCGGGAAAATAGGTGCAGAAAATAAAAAAACCCGCTCTCGTGAGCGGGTTTTTTGTATGGTGGTCTGGCGGTTCTTAATGCTGCTATTTATCCGTTGTGATAACCTTTACCGCAAAAAGGGCTTGCTGCCACTGCGGGGGTATTGCACTCAAGGTGTCTTCTGGGGTTCTCTTTCATGGACCGCCACATAATGTAATCATCCTCTTCGGGCCATATCTCGATACCCGGGCCATCCCAGCCAGACTGCATGTAATTTTCATCTATATCTCTACGATCAGCCATCGTTTTTACCTCCTGTATCTAAACCCTAGGGTTTAAACAAACGTAACCACTACTGGGTTTTCGGTCAAGGGAGGGAGTCAATCGCAGAGCGGTATTTTTCAGCATGCAGCAGACAGCTTGCAGCTGGCAGTAAAATATCCTACTCCTAAAGAACAGAGTTGCTGCCTGCTGCCAGTTGCCAGCTGCCGGCTGATTTTTTGGCGCACTGCACCATGGGCAAAGTAGTTTGCTAATTATAGGAATCCTGGTACAGATGTTTGCGGGTCAGGGGCAGTTCATTGTTCAAGCCATTGGAGAAAAGGATTTGATAAAGGCGGGAGTTCCCGTATTTAAATCCCACGGAGGAAGCGTTAAGAAAGAGCCTCCACATGCGGGCAAAGGATTCATCGAACATTTGCTTTACTTTTGTCAGGTTCCTTTCATAGTTGTCTGCCCAGCGGTCCAAAGTGTGAGCGTAATGAAGGCGGAGGTTCTCCAAGTCTAGTAAGGAGAACCCGGCCAGGCCCATTTCCCGAACAATCTCGCTTAAATTTGGAATATAGCCCCCTGGAAAAATGTACTTCAGTATCCACGGGTCACCTGGAGACTCAGTTACTTTACCGATAGTATGCAGGAGTCCTATTCCTCCTTGCTTCAAGAGCCTCGAAAGCTCCTTCATGAACACCGGAATGAATGTTTTGCCCACGTGTTCGAACATGCCAATGGATACAAATTTGTCAAATTCCCCTTCAATCTCGCGATAATCAGCCAAAGCCACCCTTATACTGTTGTGCAAACCGAGTTTCTTGATTTTCCTCTGCGCCCGTTCATACTGATTAGGAGAAAGGGTGACTCCCAGACCCTTGACATCATAATTTTGTGCGGCATAGATGAGCATTCCTCCCCAGCCGCAGCCGATGTCGAGCAAGTTTTCTCCCGGCTGAAGTTTCAGCTTACGGCAAATATGTTCGTACTTATTGAGCTGCGCCTGCTCGAGGCTATCGCTCTCCCTGGTAAAATAGCCGCAGGAGTAGGTAAAAGTCTGATCAAGAAAAAGTTGATAAAATTCGTCCCCAAGATCGTAATGATGCTCAATGTTCTGTGGAGCTCGATCCAGGGTATTTCTTGTCGCCAGGGAATGGGTGAGAAACCGAATTTTTTGCCAAAGTGACAGATTTTGCCTGTCATACCCTAAGCAAATACCCAAGCGCAATAATTCTTGCAGATCGCCCTCGACTTGAAGATCATCGGCCATGTAAGCCTCACCAAACCCCAGGAATCCGTTGCCAAGTACCTTCTTGGCACCTTCCTTGGATTTGAACCGCAAACACACTACAGGCTTATCACCGTGAACAATAGCCTCTCCGTCCCAAAGTTCAAAAGCAAACCGGGCGTCAGGATCGGCGGAATGCATCAGGTCAGCCAGATCAATTATCGCTCTTTTCACTGTTGACTCCTGGTTATTTTTAAATCCCATAGGAGAAGTGCCGGGTGAACATGCAAGGTGGCTTAGTTAATACTGAATGATATTGAGTACTTATTGAAAATATCTGATTCGGCTGAGAGTTGAACTGAAGTCCACAAAGATGGTTTCAAGATGGATGCTAACTGGTTATAAGGTCTTGGGCATTTTTCACCGCCTCTTTGGCTTTTTCGACAAGGTCATCAAACTCCTGAGAGCGGGTGGTATCCAGGCTACCTCGCCCCGTTTGCACTGCTTTATCAAAAACATTTTCACTATCGATGTGGTTGAGCAAAGCTCTCGTGGCCCCAAGGAGTCGCAGGAACTTTTCATCCATGTCTTTCCCCTTTAACAAATCGAAGTTCAGCTTCTATTTTCCCTTTATCCTCACACCTGAAACCTGGTCCGTCTCCGGCGGAACCCCCAGAACCTGGAGGCTCTATTACCCCTCAAGTGTACAAGATCACCTCTAGGACAGCAATAGCGAACTGTGCTATGGTGTTGCCATAAGGTTGTCTACCCAAACGGGTGAAACTCGCTGGGCTCGCGGGATAGTCCCGCCTTCGGCGGGATGGGCGCCCTCGGCCGTGAGCAGTTCGGCCTTGAGCTCACTGCCGAAAGGCTCGGGCCGAACGGTCCTCACCTCGGACAGGGTCTTACCCACGGTCAAGTAATGTTCATTCTGTCCCAGCCTGCGCTCGCTGACATTTGGCGTACTCTGCGCCTTTTTCCCCGACCTGGGTAGGTAACCTCTGGGTATACTTATGAAGTTTCTCTTTTTTGAACCATTTTATGGCGGCTCCCATCGTGACTTTGCCGATGGCTGGGTTACCCATTCCCGCCACCAGATCGACCTCATAACCCTCCCCGCCCGTTTTTGGAAGTGGCGGATGAGAGGAGCTGCGCTCCATTTTGCCAAGAAGGTGCAAAACCCGTCAGCCTATGATGGTCTGATTGCATCTAACCTGATGAGCCTTTCCGACCTGAAAGCGCAATGGGGAGCGGATTGCCCTAGTGGACTGGTCTATTTCCATGAAAATCAGCTGTCCTATCCGTTGCCCGCCGGTGAGACCATGGATTACCAGTTTGGCTTCACCGACATAACCACAGGGGTGGTAGCAGAAAGATTGCTTTTTAACTCAAAGGCCCACAAAAATACTTTTTTCCATACTCTCCCCGGATTCATTGAAATGATGCCGGAATACCGGCCTCATTGGGTGATTGAGCAGATCCAGGCAAAGGCAGAGGTTCTCTATCCTGGTTGCAGCTTTCCGCCAGGGCCGGTCAATCTAAGCCCGTGGGATCTTTCTCAGCCACCTCTGATCATTTGGAATCACAGATGGGAATTCGATAAGCAGCCAGAGCGTTTCTTTTCTGCCCTTGACTCGGTTCTGTCTCTGGACCAAGAATTTCGTCTGGCTCTCCTGGGAGAAAATTTTCAGGTAGTGCCCAAACCTTTCCTCACCGCCAGAGAGAGATTCGGGGGAAGAGTCGTCCAATACGGTTATGAACCCTCAAAGGAGACCTATAAGGAATGGCTCAGGCAAGGTGTAGTTGTTGTTGGCACCGCAATTCAGGAGAATTTTGGCATATCAGTGGTAGAGGCAATACGGCACGGCTGCTACCCTCTGTTGCCCCACGACCTTGTTTACCCAGAACTTATCCCCCAAGAGTTTCATGATGACTGCCTATACAGCAGCCAGGAGGAGTTGGTGGAGAAACTGAGCCTAATCCTGGCAAATCCGGGGTATTTCCGGGACAAAAGAGAAGACCTGGCAGGTTACATGGAACAATACTCTTGGGAGCTAGTCATTGACAAATATGACGATGAGCTTGATCGGCTGGGACGGACCGGATCAAAGTCAAAAGAGGTATAAGGCGCAAAGTGCAAGGCATAGGGACAGTATAGGTTTCCTTTGATTGTTTTTGCCTTGTGCCTTAAGCCCTGCGCCTTGAGCCTCGCCCTGTTGAGCGCCTCGAAGCCAGGGCCGAGAAGAGCGGGGTTCACCGCCCTCAGGGTTGCAGGGCTGGTCGCTCCGACAACCGACCGATGCCAAACAAACTCTTGATGTCTTCCACCATGAGATACAGGCACGGAACCAGCAACAGGGTAATCAGGGTGGCGAACATGATGCCGAATCCGAGGGAAACGGCCATGGGAATTAGAAATCTGGCCTGGCGAGAGGTTTCGAAAATCATGGGCGCCAGCCCACCAAAGGTGGTGAGGCTCGTGAGCAGAATAGGTCGAAACCTGTGGATACCAGCCTCGCGCACTGCCTGGTGTCCAACCATGCCGGCCTTTCGTTTGCGGTTGGCGAAATCGATCAGCACCAGGGAGTCATTGACCACTACCCCAGAAAGGGCGACAACACCAAACAGGCTCATTACGCTCAGACTGTAGCCCATGAGCAAGTGACCGATTACTGCCCCCACAATCCCGAAAGGAATGGAGATCATAATAATGACTGGCTGAATATAGCTGTTAAAGGGCACGGCCAGCATGGCGAAAATGACCAGTACGGCCATCATCAAGCCCCTTAAAAGGCTCTGGGTGCTTTCCCGGGTGTCGGCCTGTCTGCCTTCGAAACTAAAGGTTAAACCAGGATATTTTCGTTGGAGCTCGGGAAGAATCTCCGATTTCACTGACGACAGGATCAAGCCGGCTTTGCTCCTGGGGCGGACATCGGCTGTCACCGTTACGATCCGCCGTCCGTCGCGACGATCGATGGTGGTGTAAGCCCGGCCGCGCTTGACGTTTACCGCTTCTCGCAAGGGTATCTCCGATCCAGCAGGGGTGCGCAGGATCATCTCTTCCAGATTATACTCCGATGTCCGCTCATCTCGAGGCAAGCGCACCATCACCTTGACCTCGTTCCGTCCCCTTTGCTGGCGAAGGGCTTCGGCGCCGTAGTAGGCATGGCGGACCTGACGAGCGACTTCCTGGGAGGTGAGCCCGAGACTCCTACCCTCAGGGGTAATCTGGAAATCGAGTTGATGCTTTCCCGGTGAAAAGCCATCATCGATGTCCACAGCCTCAGGGTAGAAAGCCAAAGCCTCCGCCAGTTCACCGCTGGCTCGCTCGAGGACGGAGACATCCCGGTGGCTGAGTTCTATCGAAATGGCCGCTCCCCTGCCTGGTCCTCCGGCGTCAGACTCAAATTTGATTGACTCGAGCCCTGGCATGGCTCCCACCTCTGTGCGCCAGAGCTCCGCCACCTTGGCGGTGGAAATGGGACGCTCTCCCGGGGGAGTGAGATACAAGCGCACCTCTGCCTGGTTGTCTGTGATTACTGCAAAGATGCCTTCACTCAATCTGTCGCCGCCGTTTTCTTCCACGACCTTCTGGGCCACCGATACCAATTTCTCCTGGACCGTTGCCGTCTTTTGAAATGCGCTGCCGAAAGGAAGCACAGCGGTTACCTTGGCGTAGTCGGACTCCACCTTGGGAAAGAGTTCAAATCCCATTCTACCGCTTTTGATGTACCCTGCGGTGATCATCAGCACGGCAAGTCCAATGGAGACGGTCACGTAGCGATAGCGCAGGGCCCGATCGAGAAAGGGGCCGTAGCGGGTTTGGACCATGCGAGTAAAGAATCGACTGAATCGCTGTTGACTGTTATGAAGCCAGGCGAACACCCCACTACGGTTACGCTCCTTGTGGTGGCCGAGGTGGGCTGGGAGGATGAGCAAACTTTCAATCAGAGAGATGGAGAAGACGCTGATGACCACAATCGGTATCTGTTTAAAGACTTTACCCATGAAGCCTGGAACAAAGAACATGGGCATGAAGGCCACCATGTTGGTCAGTACGCTGAAGGTGACGGGCATTGCTATTTCCCTAGCACCTTTGACCGCCGCTTCAAACCAGGGAATGCCCGCTTGCTGGTGATAATAGATGTTTTCGCCCACCACTATGGCGTCATCCACCACGATTCCCAGGGTGACGATAAAGGCAAACATGGATACCAAATTGATGCTGACCCCGAAGACAGGCAAAATGAGAAAGGAGCCGAGAAAGGATACGGGGATGCCAAGGCTAACCCAGAAGGCGAGACGGGCCTCGAGAAAAATGGCCAGAAGAATGAACACCAGACTGAGACCAAGGTAGCCGTTGGTCAACATTAAGTCCATACGCTGTTGGTAGATGTCCGATCGATCATAACGGCTTTCGAGAGCAACACCTTTGGGCAAAACCTGGCTGTTGATTACGGCGAGTTGTTCTCTCACCGCTTGGGAAACCGAGGTGGGGGTCTGGTCTCCTACCCGGTAGACTTCGATCAATACGGCTTGCTTGCCGTTGTAGGTGGCGAAATTGTCGGTTTCTTCGAATCCATCCCTAATAGAGGCGATGTCTTCAAGGAGAACCTGGGTTCCATCCTGGGTGGTAACAATGGGTATTTGGGCGAATTCACGGCCATAGTCTCGTCGATCCTTGATGCGTACCAGAATATCACCGCTTTCGCTCTTTATGGCACCTCCTGGAAGCTCCACTGATGCCTGTCTGATCCTCTGCGCCACCTCGCCCAGGGTCAAGTTGTAGGTGCGCAGGGTATTTTGAGGGATCTCGATGCTGATCTCCAGGGGACGAACGCCCACCAGTTCCACCTGGGTAATTGCCGGATTTTGGAGAAATCGATCCCGCACCACCTCAGCCAGCTCCCGGAGCACCCGCTCGCTCTCATTTCCGTAAAGGGCCAGAGAGACCACGAATCGTTTGCGTTTGGCGATAACAACTTGAGGCTCTTCCGCCTCTTCGGGAAAGGAGGTGATCCGGTCCACCTCGTTTTTTATATCCTGGGCGATGGCCTGGATATCTTCGCCCTCCTGGATTTCTGCGGTTACGCGAGCAACGCCTTCTTCGGCGGAGCTGGTCACTTTCTTGATCCCCTCCAAGTCGAGGATGGCCTCCTCGATGGCGAGGATGATACCCCTTTCTATCTCTTCGGGACTGGCGCCAGGATAAGGGACGGTAATATTCACCATGTCCAGCTCGAAGTCGGGAAAAACTTCTTTCTTGATCCTCAGGCCGAGGATCAAACCACCCACGAGGAATACGAACATCAGCAAATTGGCGGTGACCGAATGTCCGGCCATCCAACCGATGGCACTGCCCGAACGTTCTTTTGTTACCCCAGCTTTCATAATCTCAATTCATCACCAGTCCGAGAGAATCAGCCGTTTCCCTTCTTCTCTTCCCGAGCGGGTCCGGCCCTTTCCGCCCCTTCCATTTGGATCTTCATGCCCTTCACCGGAGCTGCCAGATCCGAAACGATTACACGATCTCCGGGGTCCAAGCCCTGGTCAAGAAGCACCGTTTGCGAATCCCGCCAGATGATTTTTACCGGACGGATATCCAAGGTTGAGTCATCTCCCACCACCCAGATGGTATCATTATCTCTCAGGGCAGTTCGGGGAATGCGAAAAACTTGGCTCAGTGGCGAGCCCTCAATTTTGACCCGAACATAGTCCCCAATGAGCAAAGGGCGGATTGTCTGCCCAGTGTCTTTCAATCCTAGAGGATCTTTGACCGCGACCAGGATGCGGGCCATGCGCCCCTGGGTCTCCAAGTCCCCGAGTAGCTCGATGACTTCTCCGGAGCGCTCGTAACCGTTTCGATGCACCACCCGCACCTGGGACCCCTTTTCCCTTTTCCCCTTGGGAACGGAGATCCATCTCAGATAGTCAACCGGCACGGAAACCTGGATCCAATATTCGTCCACGCCCACCAGTTCAGCTAAGGGGTCCTGGGGGGTAACCAAGGATCCTACCTCCACACTCTTGGTGCGAACAATGGAGTTGAAGGGGGCGCGGACGGAGGTCCGCTTGAGGTCCAGTTCCGCCCTTTTGAGTTCCGCATGTTCCGCCTTCAACCTGGCTTGAGCGGCAGCCAGCTGTGGTTCCTTGGCTACAAGGGGGGGCGGTGCATCGTTCGTATTGGCAGTATTCTCATTGAGCAAACGCCACTCTTCCCTGGCTGCATTGGCCTCTTCTTCGGCTAGCTCAAGAGCGCTCTCTGCGTCTTTCACTTTGGCTTCAGCCAAGGTTACGGTCAACTGATAATCCACCGGGTCGATCTTCAAGATCTGGGCATTTTCTTTTAGATAACCGCCTTCGATAAACTCGGGGTGCAGAGAAAGTACTTTCCCTGACACCTGTGCTTTGAGCTCGACCTCACGGGCCGGCACCACTGTGCCCATGGCCGGGACCATGATGCGATGGTCCCCCGGTTCAACCACCTGCACTTCCACCACGGGTATGACCTTTACCGGTGCCCGCTTCTGAGCTTTGGGGGCTTTGTGGGTAATATAGGTGGCAACCCCGAGGCCAAGGACAATGACCAGGAGAGAAATGAACAGATTGAGGA
>JARRNM010000034.1:0-45869 GCA_037384945.1 Deltaproteobacteria bacterium | reverse complement strand
TCGCTCCCCCTTTCCAATGAAACCACCGAACGGGGCTCGCCATCTGGTGCAGTGAGCCGGATGGTTTCGGCATTCTGTACTAAGGTGGTAATTTCTCCTGTCTCGGTCTCTGCTGTAACCAGCAGCAGGGGTCGCCGCTCTATTTTCATGCGGCCGACTATAACCTCATAGGCCAGCCCCCGATAATCCACGCACAAAACCGGATCCCCAGCCATCAATTCCGAAAGGTAACGGGTCCTGCCGCCGGGCACCCTGACATAAGCATGAACCGGACCTGCATTCACCCTGAAGGGCCGGGGAGCCACGTAGGGATTTTCCACACTTTCCGCGTGGATGAGAAAGAGTCCGCTACTACTGTTGCCCACGAGCACACCCTGACCCTCACCCATTTGGGTGCAGGTATCCACACAAGCGCGATCTCCTAAACCGGCCTGACGCACAGTAATGATCCGCCCGGTGCTAAGCTGGATCTGCTCACCTTGTTCGCCAACCACAGCCAGCGTTTTCTTCAGTTCCAAGGGATCGAGAGTTTCTATCAGTATTCCGGCGACCCCTTTTTCCAGAACTGACAGAGCACTTCTAGCTTCTTCACTGTTGGTCACCACTGTGAAAATATTGTCCGCCTGAGCCACGAGATTCTCAAGGGGGATTATTGTCCAGTCCGTAGTGCGCACCACTACCGTAGCATTCTGGGCCAGCCTGAGGATCTCCCTTTCATCGTCCTGTTTCTTGACTTCATAGAAGACAACTTCTTGGTCGAGCTTTAGATCACCATCTGGAGCAATGGTGGTTATCCGTCCCAGTTCTTTTACTTTCTGCTGGTATCCCTCCGGAACCATGACCGCTGCAGCTCCTCCCTCCAGAGCAGTTGTAACCAGCGACTTGTTCCAGGGGTCCACCTTTACCCAAGCTACTTTCATCCCGTTGATTTTCTCCTTTCAGATGACAAAAGATCAGTGTTGAGAAAAGCCGAGGCTTCTTCCACCGTGGCATTCTCATGGACTATCATACTAATCGCCCCTACCATCCTTGTGGGGTCGACATGCTGGAAGACGTTCCGACCTATAGAAACGCCCTTGCCGCCAGCATCCATAGCCCCCCTCACAACTTGAAGGATCTCTTTGTCCGACTCCATTTTTTCACCTCCGGCGATAACCACTGGAACCGGACATCCCCGTACCACTTCCCGGAAAGATTCCACACTGCCGCTATAAGATATCTTGACCAGGTCAGCACCCAGCTCTGCTCCGAGGCGAGCAGCATGCTTCAGTACTTTGGGGTCGTACTCATTGGCTATTTTCTCACCACGGGGATAGATCATTGCCAATAAAGGGATTCCCCATTCCCGGGCTCGACGAGAGACCATGCCAAAATCATTAAGCATCTGTCGTTCCATTTCATCGCCAATGTTCACATGTATGGATACCGCATCCGCCCCCAAGCGTAAAGCCTCTTCAACCGTGCAAACCAGGGTCTTGGTATTGGGATAGGGAGAAAGGGAAGTACTGGCAGAGAGGTGAATGATCAGGCCAACGTCTTTGCCACTCCGGCGATGACCTGCGCCGACCATACCCTTGTGTTCCAGAATGGCATTTGCTCCTCCCCTGACAACTTTATCAATGGCATCTCTCAAATCTTTGATGCCAGAGATCGGACCCGAGCTGACGCCGTGATCCATGGGGACAATAACAGTTTTGCTGGTATTCCGGTCAATTATCCTTTCCATCCTAATGTGCTTACCTATCATGTGCAACTCCTTTTCCCAGTGAGGGCAAACCTGCTATAGAGGCTGCCTGACAAGGTCCTTCTGAACCGTTAGCCGAACAATCTTGAGATCCTTCGCGGAGTTTATCCGGAGTGAGCCGAAGGTCTCAGAATGACAATGGGAGTCATTAGCGGGGTTGTCGGGCAGGCTCAATAAGGTGATAACAAAACCCCTGAGCCTATCTAGCCCAATAAAAAGGTAATCCCCCACATTTAAGGTGTATATTGACTAAACGGACCATTTCTCCCCCCAACTTCCAAATCAACTAGACACGGAGTCAGGAGCCAGAGGTTTAGGCTCAAGGCACAGGGCGCAAGGTACACGGAGCAGAAAACACATGGCCTCATCCTTAAGCCTTTTGCCCTGCGCCTTAGGCCAGCTGGCCGCCGGCTACTGGCTGCTCATCACTCTTCCGGTGTTTTCCACTCTAAGGTTGATCTATCTAAATAAAAAAGCCGCGGCTCGGGACTGCCGCGGCTTTCGGAACTTACTCAACAACTATCGGGTCAGCATGCGCGCACAGCCCCCTTTATCGCCAGCATGGCGTAGTAATAATAATAGCAAAAAAAGAAGGAGGGCTGTCGTTTCATTGTTCCCTTTCAACTCTGTTCATAACTGAGTTAAGAAAGTTAGACCATTCGGGCAGAAAAGTCAAGTTCCTTTTTACAGTGGTCCTTGACATATTCCCATCCGTCATGAGAAATTATTATAGCTAATCCGCTTCTTTCTTGAGTCGCCTAGCACGGTGGCTGCCTTTTAGGCTCTAGGCTTACCTCCAACCAAGGCATGAAGCTTGCATCCGCTTTCCAGCCGGCACATTGGAAGAGGAGACCTACAATGAGTGAGGACATTGCAAAGAGAGTGATTGCGCGGGTTGAAGAAATGTCCAAAGAAGGTGAGAAGTTCGAGGACGGAGAAATGCAGGAATTCGCCATTGCCATTCAACATCTTCTTAGGGAACGGATCCGCCGAGAGGAAGTTCTTGCCATTGCCGCCGCCATTCTAGCCTTAGACGAACACAAGAAAAGTCTTGAGAATAAAGTTGAGTATGCCAAGCTTGGTGGTCTCAAGGAAAGGGAAGCAACACTGCTGGAGATTTTGGACCAGATTGACAAAGAATTAGAAATGGCCGTAACCATGAAGGTCCACGAACATACTTATCGAGAGAAGATCGCTGATGACCTCAAAACGGCCATATTGGAGCACCTTGCACCCACCATGGGGCGAGGAAAATGGCATGTCCGGGAACAGGAAGCTTTATTGCAGATTGTCTCCAAAGCCCTGGAAGGATACCTGGTGGTTAAAATCTAAATGGCCGCAGGATCAGCAGGAGCAACTCAGCCTCCTTATCACTTTTCATCTCAGTCCTCGAAAAAAGGTCCCGACTCCTTGTAATCCCTGGGCATTAAGTATTCTCAAGGCCTGACTCCCCACCACGGCAACTTCTGCTTTACCCCGGAGAAACTGGATGTCCTCTTTAGTGCTCACCCCAAAACCGAGAGCCAGTGGTAACTGAGTTGCCCTTCTGCATTGGTTCAGAAATTCAGTCAGCTCATCCGAAAAATGGGTATCTGCGCCGGTTACTCCTCTTCGAGCAACACAGTAAAAAAAGCCTCGGCCGAAACGGCTCAAGTAATTGATCCTTTCGGAGGAAGAAGTGGGTGCAAGAATAAATATTGGATCTATGTTGTTTGCCGCGGCAGCCGCCATGTAAGACTCCCCCTCCTCCGGTGGCAAGTCGGGGACAATTGAACCACGAATACCCGCCTCTCTGGCCTCGGCGAAGAAACGTTCTTCTCCTCTCTTAAAAACGATATTGTAGTAGGTCATAAACAGGAAAGGTATGTGGAAGGAGGAAGTGACCTTTCGGGCGAATCTAAAGCAGTCATCCACCCTGATGGAATCGGCGATGGCAGCCTGATTCGCCTGGAGGATCACCGGTCCGTCGGCAATGGGCTCCGAGAAGGGAATCTGCAACTCTACCAGATCTGCCCCCGCCTCGACTATTGTGCGCACCAACTCAAAGCTGTCCTCGATGCTAGGATAACCCACCACTATGTGGGCCATGAGCAGAATATCTTTCTCCTTCAGCCTCTTCCGAATGTAGTCCTCAAGCACGATATTCCTCCGCTTTTGATATAATAAAAGACTTCCACGCTGTATCACCGAGAGCGTCAGCAATGGTAAAAATATCCTTGTCCCCTCTTCCAGAGAGGTTGACTATAATCACCTCTTCTCGCTTCATCTCCCCTGCCTCTCTGAAGGCACCGGCAAGAGCGTGAGCTGATTCCAAGGCAGGAATTATCCCTTCCTTTCTCATCAGCAACCTAGTCGCTTCGACCACTTCTTCGTCGGTTGCAGCCTCGAAGCGAATCCTACCCTCTTCATGATAAGCTGAAAGGATGGGTGACACCCCGATGTAGTCCAGTCCAGCCGCCACACTATGAGTTTCCAGCATTTGTCCGTCATCGTCCTGGAGAAAGTACGTCTTGTAACCCTGGGCTACGCCCACACTGCCACGGCCCGAGGCCAAACGAGTTGCGTGCTTGTCGGTTGCCAGACCCTCACCTCCAGCTTCGACACCTACAAGTTCCACCGCCCCATTATCGATGAAACCATTGAATATCCCCAAGGCGTTGGAACCTCCGCCCACACACGCATAAACTCTTCTTGGCAAGCAGCCTGTCTGCTCGAGTATCTGCTCTCGCGCTTCCGTCCCCACGATAGATTGAAAGTAGGAGACCATCTCAGGGAATGGATGGGGCCCACACGCAGTACCCAGAACGTAGTGGGTGGTATCCAGGTTCGTGGACCAATCACGTAGCGCTTGATTGATGGCATCTTTCAATATCCGGGCGCCGTCTTTTACCGGAACCACTTTGGCACCCAGCTGCTCCATCCAAAAGACATTCGGTCGCTGCCGTGCCACATCCACCTCACCCATATAGATAGTACACGAGTAGCCGAACTTGGCGGCCATAGTTGCGGTGGCTACTCCGTGTTGTCCAGCTCCGGTCTCGGCAATCACTCGGGTTTTGCCCATTCTGTCCACTAATAACCCTTGGCCTATGACGTTATTTAGTTTATGAGCGCCGGTGTGATTGAGATCCTCGCGCTTCAGGTAGATTTGAGGGCCAGCCAAACGGCGACTCAAATTCTCCGCATAAGTCAGAGGGGTGGGCCGACACGAATAGGTTGACATGAGTCTGTTATACGTTGACCAGAAACCAGGGTCCTCTCTGGCATCTTTGAAGGCAGCCTGGAGTTGTGCGAGGGTGGTGCTGAGAATTTCCGGAATGAACGCACCGCCAAAACGTCCATAGTAGCCCATCTTTTCCATGATCTCTCCTCATTCTAGGTTGTCTTCGGGATGCGTTCTAACCACGGAGCACACAGGGAGCCGAAAGTTCAGATTGTTGATTTTAGATTGCAGATTGAGAAATCTTCCCATTCTTATGTAAACCACTCTGCAATCTACAAACTGAAAGCTAAAATGCCCGTCGTGCCCTCTGTGGTTTAGTTGTCTCGTCCCGTAACCCAATAATCCTTATTGCCTTGCCCCCTGGCGAACCCTTTCCATGAACCGCATCATTTTCTCATGATCCTTAACCCCGGGACTCTGCTCCAAACTGCTGCTGGCATCCACACCGTATGGTTTGACCATGCTGATGGCAGCGGCTACATTTTCCGGACTCAGACCGCCTGCCAGAATTATCCGGCCATATTTTCGGGCCTTTACCGCCCACTGCCAATTAAAGGTCATGCCGGTGCCGCCCACCTTGTCTGGCAGGTAGGTATCCAACAGCAGGGCCTGGACAACACCATCATATTTTGTCAGGTCCTCAAGGTCCTGTGGACTTCTCAACCGTACCGCTTTTATCACCCCCTGAGTGAAGCGCTGACAGTATTCGGCAGACTCACTGCCATGGAACTGGAGAATATCCAAGCCACACATCTCAGCCACAGAGGATACTTCACCGAGGTCTTGATCAACAAAAACTCCCACCGTCTGAACCAGGGGTGGAAGAGCTTCTATGATCCGTCGAGCCTTCTCGGGTGAGACGCGTCTTGGACTAGGGGCAAAAATGAAGCCAAGGGCGTCAGCGCCAAATTGCGCTGCCGCCCGCGCGTCTTGTTCATTGGTAATTCCGCAGATCTTTGTCCACACAGTCATGTAATTCACTCACTCCTCTTATCCCGGCAGATGTGGGATATCTGATATGCGATGTGAGATTCAATATTCTTTTTCTTTGAATTTAGTATCCCACATCTCAGGTCTCACCTCCCTTTCGAATTTGTCTACTATGCGGTCTGCTCCCTAGCCTCAAGCTCTGCCCAGTAGTTCCCTCAGTTTCGTTTCCGGGTCTTGGGCCCGCATAAGAGTCGTCCCCACAAGGACTGCGTCGACTCCCACTGCCGCCAGAGAGTGTAAGTCCCTCCTTGTCTGAATGCCGCTCTCACTCACAACCAGCCGATTTGGAGGAATACTGGGACGGAGCCTGAAGGTAGTGTCCAGGGATACCTCAAAAGTCCGCAGATTTCGGTTGTTGATCCCGATAAGACGGGCCTCGGTCTCCAGCACCCGAGATAATTCCTCTTGGTCATGCACCTCAACCAGGCAAGCCATAGCCAACTGATGCGCCATGGCTAACAGCTCTTTCAGGGTGCTTTGTGACAAAATTGCCGCGATTAATAGCAGACCGTCGGCCCCAGCAGCCCGGGCAGTGAGGACCTGGATGGGATCTATGATGAAATCTTTACAAAGAATCGGCAAAGAAACCGCACCACTTGCCTCCTTCAGGTATTCCAAGTGCCCCTCAAAGAAATCTTCTTCTGTAAGCACCGAGATAGCAGCTGCCCCCGCCCTCTCATAACCAGTGGCAATTTTACTTACCTCAATATCGGATCGAATTTGTCCGGCAGAAGGCGAAGCTCTCTTGATTTCGGCTATTACGGCCGGTTTTTCACCATACTTCAGCGCAGAAAAGAGGTCACGGGGCTCAGGGGCTGAAACCACAGCCTTCTCCAATTCTTTGGAGCTCGACCTCTTTCTCAATTCAGTCAATCGTTTTTTCTTCCGTGCGACAATGTCGTCCAGAATCATGACAAATTATCCATGTGCAAGTCTTACAGGAAGCATAGAAACCACATAAATACTAGAGCGTAACCTTACAAGGCAGAGCCATTGGTAAACGGTAAACGGCTCTGGAGATCGTTCTGCAAATGTTCGCCAGTTTATTCTTCACCTGTTAAGATTCGCCGCCTGCTGCCAACTGACAGCTGCCAGCTTCGCTGCGGTTGTCGAAGGGCTACCAGTTGGGTAGTACTCCATGCTCTATGCCCTATGCTCTATCTGTTGCTCAGCTCTTTGAGTGCTTCTAGCTTTTGCAGGGCTGCACCCGAGTCGATGGCCTCCGCGGCCTGCTTAATTCCTTCAGTGAAATCGTCGGCGCGACCGGCAGCAACTAAGGCAGCAGCAGTGTTGAGTAGCACTATGTCTCGCCGGGCACCTGGTTCACCCTGGAGCACCTTCAGAACTATCTGGGCATTTTCATCAGCATTGCCCCCTTTGATCTCATCAATGGATGCCCGGGGCAAGCCAAAATCTTCTGGGTCAATGGTGTAAGTCGACACTCGACCATCTTTCAGCTGGCTCACGAAGGTACGGCCAGTGATGCTGATTTCATCGAGACTATCCTCACCATGAACGACAAAGGCGCTTCGGGTGCCTAACCTGTTCAAGACTTCGGCAAGAACCGGCGTAAGTTTCTTATCATAGACGCCCAGGATCTGGACATTGGCTCCTGCAGGATTTGTAAGAGGACCGAGGATGTTAAAGATACTCCTAATGCCGATCTCTTTTCTCGGTCCGATGGCGTACTTCATTGCCCCGTGTAGGGCCGGGGCAAAGAGAAAGCCGATACCCACCCTCGTGAGGCACTCCTCCACCACTGCGGGAGACACATCCAAGTTCACCCCCAGATTCTCAATGACATCGGCGCTTCCGCAGAGGCTCGATACCGAGCGATTGCCGTGTTTGGCCACCCGCAAGCCACAACCGGCCACCACAAAGGCGGTGGTGGTGGAAACATTGAAGGTGTTGGTGCCGTCACCACCCGTCCCGCAGGTATCGACGATGGTCTCCAAATCCAGGTTGATGTCGTCCCGGTCCATACTCACCATCGAGTTATCCACAGAGATTCTGGTAGCTTTTCGCCTCATAACCCGGGCTGCTCCGGCAATTTCCTCAATGGTCTCACCTTTGAGCCTCAGGGCGGTGATGAAGGCGCCGATTTGAGCTGGCGTTGCTTTGCCGCTCATAATCACATCCATGGCAGCTTCCATTTCTTCTTCGCCCAGATCCTTGCCATCTACTATTTTCTGGATGGCTGTCTTAAGCATGATCTCCTCCTTTGGTGATCCTCTAGAAGTCCGAACCACCGAGAACATGGATTACATTTTAGATTTCAGATTGTAGATTGCAGAGTGACTTCCTTGGAAAGTGAAGATTGCTCCACCTGCAATCAACAATCAACAATCTGAAATTCCGACCCTTTGTGTTCTTCGTGTCCTTCGTGGTTTAACCACTTAGATCGCAGGAAGAATATTTCAAAGATTGAGAAAGTTCTTTAAGATATTCATTCCCTCATCGGTTAAAATCGATTCCGGGTGGAACTGAATTCCCTCCACCGGATATTCCCGGTGCCGCAATCCCATAATTTCACCGTCTTCCGCTTCAGCTGAAATCTCCAGACACTCGGGCAGGCTTTCCCGTGCAACAGCCAGAGAATGATAGCGAGTAGCTGTGAAAGGGTTGGCCAGATCATGAAAAATTGTCTCGCCGTCATGGGAGATTTCTGAAGTTTTTCCATGCATGAGTTGACCAGCGTGGACCACTTGTCCTCCAAAAGATGCCCCAATGGCCTGGTGTCCTAAACAGACGCCGAGCATGGGCATCTTTCGATGAAACCTCTCGATTATCGGTATCGTTATTCCCGCAGACTGAGGAGTTCCTGGGCCGGGTGAGATCACAATCCTCTCTGGTCTCATCTCTTCGATTTCATCCAGGGTAATCTTGTCATTACGCCTCACTACGACTTCAGAGCCCAACACCCCCAGGTACTGGACCAGATTGTAGGTGAATGAGTCGTAGTTATCGATCATGAGTATCACGAGAAATCCCTCCTACGCAGTCCTATTTCGCTTTGACGTTTTGTCTTTCTTTAAGCGCCATCACATTTCCTATTTCGAGAGTCTACGGAGTATTGGAGTGTTGAAAACAAACCCTTGGAATTCAATATTGTGTCCTAGAAATCCCATTACTCCATTTCTCCACTACTCCATTACTCCGGTAGAAATTCACTCCTAAGGAAGTGAATTTCTACCTACACCAGGCCATTGTTGGCCATCTCCAGAGCTCTGACCAGTGCTTCACCTTTGGCCATCGTTTCTTCATATTCCAACTGCGGAACTGAGTCGGCCACGATTCCTGCACCGACCTGGAGGTAAACCTTACCGTTTCGCACCAGCATTGTTCGAATGGTGATGCAGAAATCCATATTGCCGGAAAATGAAAAATATCCCACCGCCCCGGCGTACAGTCCCCGCCGGCTGGGCTCCAGCTCGTCAATTATTTCCATTGCCCGAACCTTGGGAGCACCAGAAACGGTACCAGCCGGGAAAGATGCACGAAGAACATCAAACATATCCAGTCCCGGCGCTAAATCACCTTCCACATGGGAGACCAAGTGCATTACGTGGGAGTAGTGCTCGACCACCATCAGGTCGGTCACCTCCACGGTGCCAACAGTGGCCACCCTGCCAACATCGTTACGGCCCAAATCCACGAGCATGACATGTTCAGCCCGTTCCTTGGGATCAGCGAGCAATTCTTCCTCCAGCCGCCGATCCTCACTACTACTCTTTCCCCTAGGCCGAGTCCCGGCAATGGGTCGCAGAGCCACTCTTCCGTTTTCCAACCTCACCAAGACCTCTGGGGAGGCGCCAACGACCACATCCCCGTCAAAATCAAGGTAATACATATAAGGCGATGGATTTATCCTTCTAAGTGCTCGATAGATATCAAATGGTTCAGAAACCAGATCGGTGTCAAAGCGCTGACTGAGCACCACCTGGATAGCCTCGCCGTCTTGAATGTATTGCTTTGCCCTCTGTACCATTCCCTCAAACCGGCCCCGCTCCATGTTCGCCCTCAGCACCAATTCCTGCTTAGACTTTGCTGTCCCCTTCGAAGGCGGCACGGGCTCTCCGAGTAATCCGAGAGTCGCCTCTATCTGAGCGACTGCCTGATCATAGGCGACGCCATGGTTGACGTATTCGGGCACGTAGATGTTTGCCACCACCTTGATGGTCTGGGTCAAGTTGTCGTAGATCATTACTTGTTCAGGCATCATAAAGGCCGCATCCGGCATGCCAACCTCTTCCGGCTTGAGGGAGGGCAGGTGTTCAATGAAACGAACCATGTCATAGCTCAAGTAACCAACCAAGCCCCCGAAAAACCTGGGCAGTCCCTCCACGGGCACAGTCCGGAAGGTTCCCATAAGATTCTTCAGATAATTGAGGGGCGATGCTTTGAATCTGCCGCATTGCTCACCATTTCGAGTTAGTTCGATGTTCTCGCCACGAGCCTTAACCAAGAGCCTAGGGCGGTGGCCGATAAAGCTGTAGCGACCCCAACGTTCTCCTCCCTCCACACTTTCCAGCAAAAATGATTCCGGCCCTTTCGCAACTTTTTTAAACAGACTTATAGGCGTCTCGGTATCTGCGGTAACTTCTCGGAAAACAGGAATCATATTGCCCTGCTGAGTCAAACTGATGAATTCCTCTTTGCTCGGGTGGTACACGGTAGCCTCCATTTCACCTTAAGCTGATAGTCAACAGAAAAAGGCCGTGAGGACTTTGGACTCCCACGGCCTTGATCAAAAATAAAAAGCCGCGGGCAAGGAGTTTACCCACGGCTTTGAAGTTTTATTGGCTTCTACTCACCTGGCAGTGGATAAACCCCTCCACAGACGTACCACCACCAGTACCAGTTCAACAGGTCATTCCGTCTATTTAGCTTTTTCTTCATAACTTTTCCTTAAGTAAGGACTTTAAAAAACCTTAGCAACCTTTGTCAAGGAAAAATTTAACAGGAGCTTCCCCAAAAATAAGTGGACCATTCCTGTAACCTCTGTTCAGTAGCCAGTTTACATTTGTGCGCAGGTGAAAGTGGCCCAGCTGATGTCTCCTTCTGTCGTTCCAGGGGCTCACGGTCTGGTCACTTCTAGCCCGGCTGTGGCCGGGGGAAAACACCCCCTCCCTGTTCCCCGTTCCTGCAGAACGGGGCCAGGGGCTCCCCCAACCACAGCCGGGGAAGTGATACAGTCCTTCCGTCAGTTCTGTTGAATTCCGCTACGCGGACCCGCCAAAGGCGGGATTCAACAGGGCAGGTCACTCAGAAGAGACATCAGCAAAGGCCAAAAGGGGAAGCTGCGAAACAACGAACATCTGAGCAACCGCTCTTCACTCTCTCAGCCTCGAGAGGGGTTGCATGAAGATATGGTGCTCACTAAACAGGAACTCTGCCAATAGATGCCGCGAATCATGCGCGTTGTGGAGTAGCTTCCCCGTGGCCGATGATTCTAAAATATTTTTGGAGAAACTCCTAGCTATCAATTTACCATTGACAAGGGAACAAATGGAGACTAACCTCTACCACCTTGACGGGGAAAGAGGCAATCGATCTTTCGCCCCTGAGGGATTCCACTTTGTATTCACTTGAGGATTTTTATTGGTGACAACATCCATGAGACTCCCCCACTCGACCTTGTCTGAGAAAGCTAACGTTTTCATTTTACACTGTGGCCTGGATATCAAGAAGGTGGAAAGGTCATGCGAGAAGGCAGATCTCCCCGTAAACCTATTGCTCTTTCGACGTGAGGAGGTTTTTTCTTACTATATACGCCTTGGCAAACCTAGCCCTGACCTGATAATCATCCGGAGTCATTTCCGTTCACTGCTAAACTCTTTGGCGCAGGTCAAAGGGATTCCAATCATTGTGGTTTCGACTCACGGAGAGCCCACGGATTGCCACCATTCCTTTATTCGGGCCCGGCAAGGCTATCAGGGTGCCGACTCCTTCAAGGTCTATGAGAATCTGGCCCTTTCTATGAGCAAAGAACTTTCTGTTCAATAAGATCTCAGATTACTTTCCTATAAAAGGCCACACTGGCAAAGGTGACAAAAGAACCTTCGTTGTCTACCGGGCTATAGTCGTAACGGAGGAGTTCTCCCTCCACCTCTTGCCCTAGTGTTTTTAGCATGGTGTAGAGAGGAGGCAATCCACAAATCCGACGCCGATTACGTTCGCCTATCAAGGTGGCAGTGAAGGCTTCAGCGTCGGCATTAGCGACAATCTCCAGTAATCTGTGGTCCGCCTCTTTGTGTTCCCGTATAGTTCCCCCGTGGGGCTTGAAGGAATCTCCGTAGCGCGGACCGATATGAGCCAGATCTACGCTGGACAGGAGACAAACTGGATGGGCATAGTTATATACAGTCTCCTTGAGCGCTTGCACAGCATGCTCAATGTCAGCGGTTCGGTCCTCAAGTTCCTCGACTCCAAATGAACAAAGAATGGGCACAATCCGAACCTCGGGGAGGAGGAGTCGGAGAAAAAGGGTTTGGAATTCAATTGTGTGTTCACGCCGATGAGCAAATTCGTCTGCAAAAAGATCTAGCCGGCAACGGCTGGTTAATTCCCCGATAAACTCTTGGTCCACAGCTACGGATCCTATGGGAGTTTCAAAGTCTTTGCGACACAAAGCAAAGTAGTGTGGCAAAGGTTCATGCCCAGTGCCCAAGACAACGCAAGTGTGGACAGTATTTGCCTCCACCAACGCCTTGTAAGCATAAGCGAAGCAAGGACCACCGGAGCGCAAATCAATATGTGGGGCAATCAGTCCGGCTATAGTTTTCCTTGGTTCAATGGGAGTGGGGTCGCCTGGCCCACCGTTCTCAGGGGCAAAAAAACTTTTTAACTGAACCCGAAGATCTTCTCCATTATTCTCATAGCTGAGTCCAGCATGATAGGCAGGACGGGTGGGTTGATTATGAAACTCGGTGATTAATTGCCGCATGCGGCTGCGGCTGTTATCGTTTTCTAAAAAAAGGTGGGTATCAAGTTTCTGCAAGAGGCCATCCAAGTTTTCCCTGTAGAGGATATCTCCGAATCTTCTCATGTAGGCGGCTTGCAAATCCACTACCGAGTTTGAGCCATCCATGAGAGTAATTAGAAAGTACGCCTGGGGGCTGAGGATCAAGGTCTCCGGATTGAGACCCTCAAGGTCCCTGAGGGCAATGTATAACTCTCGCCCCCGTCGAATAGGGATGACTTCTAAACGATTGCGCAATTTTGGCAACTCTTCACTCATGAAAATCTCTTCTATTGGCCTCAATATTGCTATAATCTGGTGGTGATGGATTCATCCCGCTCACAAAACCTGAAACCCGGCCGATTCGCTTGGGGGCAATACCTGGCGGCAGCTTCTTACCAAAAAGTAGTCAAAGAATGCAGCTATAGCAAAGTGCATAGAGCCTGACCTTTTGAGACGGGGGTAGAGTATAGTTAAAAAGACGAGGCGGAGCAATGTTTTTTTGGGCAAGGAAAGAGTTTGACTGCACAAATAAAATGTGTTATTTCAACATTATAAGCTACTTAGCCCAGAGCGGCCTCAGCAATGTGCTTGATCCTTTTACGGGCTTCAACTTAAAAGTCAGATAAACTTGAGCTATAATTCCACGGAAAGTTATTGAATCGACCTGTTTCGACATCTTATCATGATTAGTATGCTTGAATATTTAAACTCAAAATTGATCGCCTTAATCCTCCTGTCATTTGTGTCGGGTTGTGCTCATTATGGACAAAGTGTTTCCCAGGGAACTAAGGTTAAAGGCGAAGAACTGCAAGTGGAATCCTACCTGACTTCCCACAGTGATGCTTATTACCATTTTATCAGATCACGCCAACTTCTTTACCAGAACCGGGTAAAACAGGCACTGGCTGAGCTTGAACTTGCCACGGCGGCGGACCCTGAGGCTCCGTACCTTTTTACAGAGCTGGCCTCCTTTTATTTGCGCCAAGGTGAAGGTTCAAAAGCATTGGCCGCAGCGGAGAGAGCCAGGAGTCTTGATCCAAGTTCAATCAAGGTAAGAATGATGCTTGCCGGCTTGTACAGCAGCCTCAACCAACCGAAACTTGCTATTGCAGAATACAAAGAAGTTCTCAAACTGAATCCTTCAGAGCAAAAGGCTCTGCTGTGGCTGGCTTCCCTCTATGCCGCCGAAGGTCAATATGCAGAAGCTGCAGACGTCCTGGAAAGATTAGTGAAGCTGGACCCCGAAAACCCGGTGGCAAATTATTATCGTGCCCGCATGGAGCTGGAGCTAAAGAATTATAAAGAAGCCGAAAACTTTTACATGAAGGCCCTAGAAGTCCGCCCTGACCTCGAAATGGCTCTCATGGATTTAGCTTATCTCTACGAAGTGCAGAACCGTTATGAAGATGCCGAGAAAACCTATAAGAAGATTCTTGCCTTCGACCCAGAGAACAGACAGGCTCATTCGCGACTGGGAGATCTCTACTTGCGACAGAATAACTACCGAGGGGCATTGGCCGAGTATCAAAAGATAACTGACCCTGAGGAAAAGGGGTTGGAGATGCGGAGCAAGATCGGTCTGATTCATTTGGAGTTAGGAGAATATGATCAGGCCATCGAAGTTTTCAGCGCTATGCTGGCTGGACAACCTGATAACGGGCAAATTAGATATTATCTGGCAATAGCCTACGAAGAGAATGGTGATATTGAGGAAGCTTTGGCACAGTTCAAAGCGATTCCTGCTAAGGGGCCTTATGGCGTTAAATCCAGAATTCACCGTGCCTTTATCCTAGAAAAGAAAGGGGATATAGAAGGGGCCATTGCCACTCTTCGGGAAGTGATGGCAGATTACCCCAATGATGAGGATGGTTATCTTTATCTGGGGAATATGTATGAAACCCTCGATCGATTTAGCGAAGCGGAGGCAGTGCTTAGACAGGGTCTGAAGACGGTTCCGGATCCAGAGCGGCTTCATTTCCGTCTTGGAGTGGTCTTGGATAAATTGGGAGAACGTCAGGCCAGCATTTCCGAGATGGAAAAAGTTATAGCCTTGGACCCCAACCATGTCGATGCTCTCAATTACTTGGGATACACCTTGGCAGAGTTGGGAATCAGATTAAACGAGGCGGAGAAGCTCATCAAACGTGCCCTGGAAGTGAGACCGGGGGATGGATACATCATTGACAGTCTGGGCTGGGTATATTTCAAAATGGGCCGCCACAATGATGCGCTTCTTTACATTCAGAAGGCCCTAGAAAAACTACCAGAAGATCCCCTGATTACCGAACATCTCGGCGATGCTTACATGGCTCTGGGCAAGTGGCGTGAAGCACAGACGGCTTATGAGAAGGCACTGCGGTTGGGTCACGAAAATCCGGATCAGCTGGAAAGTAAAATCGAGAAGAGCAGAAGAAAAGCAAAAAATAAAGAAGTCCGGTAAAGGGGGATCAGGATTATTGTTCTCCAGGAGAGCTGTGGAGCCGGAGTTAGATCTTTTCCGATCAATTGATATGCACCCTGTATCGGTGGCGCTAACAAGGCTACTGATATACGGCTGCCTTCTTCTTCTTATCGGTTGTGCCAAAAAAATACCCATCTTCGAACCGGTTGACATTCCCCCCTCTGTGGTTGCGGAACATCTAGAAAAGGAAAAGGAACAGCTCCGAACTTTTCGTGCAGTTGGATCGATTCAGGTCAAGGGGGAGAAGGAGCACTGGTCGGGCAGGGCTTTTTTCCTGGCCGAACTTCCAGATTCTTTGCGGCTGGAGGTATTGAACTTTTTTGGGCAGCCGGTCATTTATGCGGTGAGCGATGGCCATGAATTCCTTATTTGGCAGCCTGGTGATAACCGGGCCTACGAAGGGTTGGCTGCCCATGGCACCTTGACCCGCCTAATCAAATTTCCACTGGATGATCAGGAGGCAGTGCTTCTGTTAGCGGGCATTGTACCCATTTGGCGTCAGGTAGAACAGAAGCTCTTCAAATCGCCGGATTCAGGGATGCTGCTGCTAGAGCAGTCAGCGGATACCTCTTCAAGGCTGAAGCAGAAGATTTGGCTTGAAGGCGAGGGCATGGTCGCCACAAAAATTGAGCGGTTACAGGGTGGTGAACTGGAGCTGGAGGTTAAATTTTCCGATTTTTTGAAAATCGAGGGGTGGTTTTATCCCAGAAGCATTGAGATGGAAGGAGCTAAAACCCGGGTCACTATCCGTTATGAGCAAATAGCTGTCAATGAAAGTCTGGATCAAAGCGTTTTTCACCTTACTCTCCCTGAAGGGGTAGAGATCATTCCTTGGTAGTTTCAAACCCAAACTATTCGGCTGTCCTCTCTCCTCAAAGAGTGGACAAGTATATGCCTAGAGTTGATGGAGCGATTTGTTGCCGATCGCATGCTGGGAAAACTAGCAAAGTGGCTGAGAGTCCTCGGCTATGATGTGGTGTATTTAAAAAGGGCTGGGGATGAGGAGGTTCTCAAAGGTTTTCAGGAGGGCCGGACGCTGCTGACCAGAAACCGGAGGGCGCGATTATGGCAGGGAAAGGGTGAAATTTTTATAGTGTACGACAATGACCCGAGAATACAGCTGCGCGAGGTAGTAAAGGGTTTGAGGTTGCAGGGGTTTGATGGTGCCATCTTCAGTCGGTGCCTGAATTGTAATCACCCCCTCGAGGCAGTAAAAAGAGAAGAAGTCCGTGAGGAGGTACCTGATTACGTCTATCAAAAGGAGAAGGAGTTTCATCGGTGTGGTGAATGTGGAAAGGTGTACTGGCATGGGAGTCATGCACTGAGAATGCGGCAACAGTTGAGGGAGATACTCGAAGACTAAAATACTGGATACTAGATACTGGATTCTAGATTCTGGGAGATAAAGAGCTGGTTGGAGTACTGGAGTTTTGAGTTAGGTTTCAGTGTTCAGGTTTCAGGTTTCAGTACTTGTGTATTCTTTCCTGACACCTGAAACCTGGAGCTCTGAAATGCACTTTAGGCAGGTGATTTGTGGGGAGGCCAAAAAATGGCTATGGCAGGAAACCTATTTAATAAAGCATGGCTGTTGCTGTACTCTTGGCTTCGTGCTTCCCTTTATTGGTTCAGCAAAGCGGCAACGGCTGGTACCATCCGATTCCGTCGCCGACTTCTCAAGGCCAGGGAAAAGAAATCATTGTTGAAAATGGGTCGCCGAATCCATGAGTTGCATCGGGACGACCAGAAGGATTGGTCCACAGACGGCAAAGTGAAGGAAATTCTCCAAGCCCTTGAGGAGAGCAGTACGAATAGAGAGGAACTGCAATCTCGCTTGCAGGAGAGGGAAGATCGCTATAGGGAGAAGATCAAGAAACTGAGAGACAAGAGATCCGGAATTAAGAGCGAGGCCAAAAAGGACAGCTAAAAAACAAATTCGAAATTCTAATTTTCAAATCCTCGAAACAAGAGAAAGAGAAAATCATTCCCAATAGATTTTTGTCATTTGGAGTTGGCAGATTTGAATTTGTTTCGGCCCGCCCTGGCGCGATATGGTGGAAGCAAGCTACAAGCGCAATGGCCGTATTGAGCCAGCATATGAATAACCTGGTCCTTCTGGAGCAGGTCTGGGCCAGGCATTTGGCTATTAGGATTTATCGGAACCTTGCCATTTGAGCATTCCAGGTTTATCCAGATAAGTCTCCACAGTCACTGGGGTCACCCTGGATTTTGGCCAGAGCGTGCTCGAGGGCCGGTAGCAGTGCCTCCATGTTTTCCTGTGCACCTCTGACGCTACCGGGTAGGTTTATAATAAGCGTTTGCCCTCTGATTCCCACCACGGCCCGTGAAAGCATGGCATGGGGGGTCTTGGGCAGACTGGTTGCCCTCATCGCTTCAGCCATGCCTGGCACTTGGCGGTCTATGACCGCCAGAGTGGCATCGGGTGTCACGTCTTGCGGACTAACGCCGGTGCCGCCAGTGGTGACCACCAGATCCAGGCAGGAGTCGTCGGCTAGGTGGCGGAGTCGTTGTTCCAGCAAGGGCTGATCGTCTGGGAGAACCTCAAAGTTGGCTATGGAGAAGCCAGCCTTGGCGAGAATCTCCTTGAGCAACGGTCCACTCCGGTCCTGCCGTTCACCTTTGAATCCTTTGTCACTGATGGTCAAAATCGCCGCTCGCCGCATATCCATCACTTTCAGTTCACACAACGCCCTTTTTGATTAGAAATCTGTTGGCAGCGGCAGTCAATACGCTTGATACACCCTTGCTTTTGGCCAGTCTCTTGAGATCTGAGATCATCAGAGTGTTGATCATTCTGAGTCCTATGGTAAGAGGTGTTTTCGGGTTGTTTATCAGTCCCACACGGACTTGGTAATTCTTCATCCAATCCCGATTACTTGCGATCTTGCGAAGTATATCCTCTCCCACGTTGCGCGAGTTAGCAATGGCGACAATCTCGGGCTCGGTTATCCGGGGACTGTCCAGTACCGCCATCTGTATCTGTTTGTTACTGTCCTTGATGAGAATGCTGCGCGCCTCTTTATCGCCGCTCATGGCGAGCTTGACCTTTTCGGGCACCGCCAGGTCTTGTATCTCTTGATAGCGGCTTTTGGCCCTTTTATCCTCCTTTTCGTGTTGTGGCGTCGTAGGGGCACGTTGAGCGATCGTTTTCTCGGCGGCAACTACCACCTCTTCAGGCAAAACTTTGCTCTTCGCAAGGTTTGTGAGGTCTGCATCACGGAGGGTGGTTATCAGTTTGAGGGCAAGGGGAAGGGGTGTCTTGGGATTGTTCACTAAAGCCAGGCGGAGTTGATAATTCTTTAACCAGTCACGATTAGCGGCAATCTTACCAAGTAATGGGGGACCGATCTTTGCCGATCTGGCAAAGGCAACAATCTCCACTTCAGTGATCCGGGAGTTGCTGATCACCGCGTCCTGGACCTCACTGTTACCATCCTTGAGGAGAAGAGCGCGCAGTTCTCTGCTGCCCGTTTGGGCCAATTTTATCTTTTCGGAAACTGGCAAAGCCAGGATCTGCTGGATTCTGCTCTGACTTAAATGGATTGTATTAGACGCCGCCGGTTTTTCCGTCTCATCCATTAGTTCGCCCTCTAGTCTTCTTTCTCCTTCTGAGCCTCTGCTACTAATTGCTCCTGCAAGTGGGCGGGCACTTCGTCATAATGGGAAAGTTTCATAGTGAACATGCCCCGACCCCCGGTTTTGGAGCGAAGGTCAGGAGCATATTTAAGTAATTCCGCCATTGGTACGAGAGCTCTCACTATCTGATTCCTTCCCTTGGTGTCCATACCGAGTACCTTACCCCGTCTGGAGTTGAGGTCGCCGATTACATCACCCATGTTTTCATCGGGGACCGTCACTTCCACCTCCATAATCGGCTCAAGCAAGGTGGGTTGAGCTTCTGCTACTCCCTTCTTGAAGCACATGGACGCGGCAATCTTGAAGGCCATTTCTGAGGAGTCGACCTCGTGGGATTTACCATCGTAGAAGCGCACTTTGAAATCCACCACTGGATAGCCTGCCCGCACTCCGGTCTGCATGGCCTCCGCAATGCCCTTTTCTACCGCAGGAACAAAACCGCGGATTTACCTCCACACCGAATTTACGCTTGAGTTTATCCATGGTGGCTTCAATGTGAATTTCGCCCATGCCGGAGAGGATTGTTTCCCTGGTTTGCTCTTCACGGCGTACTGTTAGAGCAGGATCTTCTTCCATCAATCGAGCCAGAGAGGAAAAGATCTTTTCCTCGTCCCCCTTACTCTTTGGCTGTACCGCCATTGAGACAATAGGCTCCATGGTAAGGATAACTGGGTAGAGGATAGGTTTATTGGGGTCGCAAAGAGTATCTCCGGTGAGAGTCTCTTTCAACTTGGCGACAGCAACAATCTCTCCCGGTCCTGCACTTTGGATGGTTTCCTGGTTCTTGCCCTTCATGAGCAACAGAGAACCGAACCTTTCTTTTGCCTCTTTGTTGGCGTTGTAAACATTGCTGTCAGCTGAAAGGGTGCCTGAAAAAATACGCATGACCGTGAGTCGGCCGGCATAAGGATCGCTAACTGTTTTGATTACTTGGGCACTCAACGATTCTCCTGCCTCTGGTTTGCGCGTTTCTTCTTCATTGTTCTTGGGATTTATCCCCCTCTTTTCCCCCCGTTGCTGAGGGCTGGGAAGACATTGGACAATGAGGTCCAGTACCGTCTGGGTGCCCATGTTCTTGGTCGCCGAACCCGGCTGGCATCTTCACCATCGGCTGGGGCCTGACCCAGGGCTTTGCCGCAGAGGCCGTACATCGGTCTCCGTTATTTTGCCACTTCCATCAGCTGGGAACTCAAAGGCTTTTCCCCTAAGGAGATCTATGACCCCCCTGAAGGTCTCCTCCGCCCCAATGGGAAGGTGCACTGGGGTAGCCTTGTCACCAAAGATTTTCTTGATCTCTCCGACGATCTTATAGAAATCAGCGCGCTCCCGGTCCATTTTATTTATGGCAATTATGCGGGGCAGATTGAGATTATCGGCAAATTCCCAGACTTTTTCTGTTTGTACTTTTACTCCATCAATGGCATCAATCACCACCAGGGCTCCGTCAGCTCCACTTAGACAGTTCTTGGTATCCGCCAGAAAGTTAAAATCCCCTGGTGTATCGATGAGAGTAATGGTTGATTTTTTCCAAAGGAAAGTGAAAAAGGAGGAACTTATGGTTATCTTCCTGGCAATCTCTTCGGCTTCATAGTCTAAGATAGAGGTGCTGTCGTCCACCTTTCCCAACCGCTTGGTGCTGCCAGTGCTAAACAGCATTCCTTCTGCCAGGCTTGTTTTTCCCGCACCTCCATGGGAAATTATTCCTACCGTTCTCAGATTGGCTATGTCTTTGCTCATGGACACTCCTCTCCGACCTGTTTATATTAGAGTATGCATTTTAGGGCGATTGACGAGCCTCTGGGATTGGATCTGAATACGGAAGGGTATTCACAGGTAAACTGGTCCGTCTTATGTCGCCTTGCTTCTGTTTACTGATAAGGGATCGTTACCACATTTCAAAAGAGAATTTTTTGCCAAAGTGGTAACATGTGAAATTACCTCAGCGCAGAAATCAAAGTCAAGAAAAAGTTTGATGCCAACTTTTTCGTTGATTCTTTTTCTGGCACTGTGCTAAATATCAAGTTTTCCACTGTTTATCTGGAGAAACCTGCAGTGAACAGAGCCCTTCAGGACTTTCTCAGATACCTCAGGGTAGAGAAAAATTACTCTAGCCATACCTTGAGAAATTACCAGAGCGATCTTCGCCAGTTTAGCGAGTTCCTGAGGGAGAGGAACGAACGGCAGGGCTCAACAGACCGAATGGATCCGAAACAGGTGGGCCATATGGACGTTCGTGCCTACCTCGCTTCACTCTATAGGCGAAACGCCAAGAGTTCTGTTGCCCGGAAGCTATCTGCACTTAGATCTTTTTTTGCCTATCTGCTCAGGCAGGGGGAGATTAAACAGAATCCCGCAGACTTGGTGTCCGCCCCTAAGATGGGCAAGGCCATCCCGGATTTTTTGCAGGTGGATGAGACCTTCCAGCTAATGCGCGGTCCGGATGGTGATAGTGTGCTGGGAAGTCGCGACCGGGCCATTCTTGAAGTCTTGTACTCGTGCGGCCTGAGGGTGAGCGAACTGACAGCCCTGAATTTGGATGGTGTTGAGCTCGAACTGGGAATCATCCGGGTCACGGGCAAAGGAAACAGGGAGAGGATAGTACCCCTGGGCAGTAAAGCGAGGGAGGCACTTTTCGACTATATGCAAAAAAGAAGAGAACTGCTGGGCATGCAGGTGGAACACGGAGCACTGTTTCTCAACAATCGTGGTGGTCGTTTGAGTTCCAGGAGTGTGGCTCGGTTGCTGAAGAAACACATGCAAAGATGTAATATAGGAAGACCTCTGAGCCCGCACGGACTCAGGCACAGCTTCGCCACTCATTTGCTCGATGCCGGCGCCGATCTAAGGGCGGTACAGGAGATGTTGGGCCACGTCAGTCTGTCGACCACGCAGCGCTACACCCATCTGAGTATAGATAAGCTCATGGCTGAGTACGACAAGGCACATCCACGCAGCCGGCTGCAGAAGACGAAGGAACCAGAAAGAGAGGAAGATTAATTTTTTCAGTCACAGAGCCACGGTGAGGTTGCAACCGGCTGCGACTAGGCAGTAAGCACTAGACACTAGGCACCAAAAACATGAAAACTCAGAGGTCAGAAGACATACGGCAAGAAGTTCTTATTACTAAATCCGCAATCTTTACCCTGTGGAATCTCCCGCAGGTGGTCCGCCAGAGGCGGAATTCCACAGGGCAGGTCCGATATCCGAAATTGCCAGAGTGCATAGTCCCTAGTGTTTAGTGTTTCGCGGCAAAACCGCTCTCAAAGGGGATTTACCTATGAAGGGTACAACCATTTTGGTAGTTCGTCGCGGCTCGCAGGTGGTAGTTGCAGGCGATGGTCAGGTTACCATGGGGGACACGGTGTTGAAACATCAGGCCCGTAAGGTCCGCCGCCTTTTTCAGGGAAAAGTTATAGCCGGATTCGCTGGTACTACCGGAGATGCCTTTACACTTTTTGAGAGATTCGAAGCCAAACTGGAACAATACAGTGGGAATTTGCGCAGAGCTGCAGTTGAACTGGCCAAGGACTGGCGTACCGACAGAATACTTCGTCGTCTCGAGGCCTTACTCGCTGCGGTGGACCAGGACAACTCCCTGGTTATCTCGGGCAACGGCGACGTTATAGAACCGGATGACGGTTTACTGGCCATCGGTTCGGGGGGCCCGCAAGCCCTGGCCGCGGCCCGCGCCCTGGCGAGACACACGGATCTCAGTGCTCGGCAAATTGCCGAAGCAGCAATGGCAATCACAGCTGAAATCTGTGTTTACACCAACGACCATTTTGTTTTTGAGGAGATCGCAGAAAGCAATCATGGAACTGACACCGCCTGAAATAGTCAAAGAATTGGACAAATATATTGTTGGCCAGCATGACGCCAAGCGGTCTGTAGCCATCGCTCTAAGAAACCGCTGGCGACGTCAAGAGGTTCCGGAACATCTAAGGGACGAGATTGCCCCTAAGAATATCATCATGATTGGTCCGACAGGTGTGGGTAAAACTGAAATTGCCCGGCGTCTGGCTTCTCTGGCCAATTCACCTTTTCTGAAGGTTGAAGCCTCTAAATTTACCGAAGTTGGATATGTGGGACGTGACGTGGAGTCCATGATTCGTGATCTCTGCGAACTTGCAGTCAGCATGGTTAAGGGTGAAGAACAAAAACAGGTGATGGCCAGGGCGGCTGAGATCGCCGAAGAAAAGACCCTAGATATTTTACTGCCGGGAGAAAGAGAACAGAGGTCCCCGGTAGAGGCAGGGTTTAGAGCGACGGACCAAACTGACCAAAGTGAAGAAAAAACTGTTTCAGCAACTCGAGAGAAACTTCGCCGGCTGTTGCGGCGAGGACGGTTCGACGATCGCTATGTTGACTTGGAGGTCAGCGATAAAAATTACCCCATGATTGAAATTTTCAGCAGCGCAGGGCTGGAGGAGATGGACATAAACTTGCGGGAAATGTTGGGCAATGTTATGCCTCGCCGTACCAAGCGACGGAAGGTTAGAGTTCCCGAGGCGCTGGAACTTTTGACCCAGGAAGAAGCCCAGCGACTGATTGACATGGATAAGGTGATCAAATTGGCCATTGAGAGAGTAGAACATTCGGGCATCATCTTCCTCGATGAGATAGACAAGATAGCTTCCAGGGAGAGTACTAGGGGACCTGACGTCTCACGGGAGGGAGTCCAGAGAGACTTGCTGCCCATCGTGGAAGGTTCGACGGTTAATACCAAATACGGGATGGTGCGAACAGATCACATTCTTTTTATTGCCTCCGGAGCATTTCACGCCTCCAAACCAGCAGATCTTATTCCAGAGCTCCAGGGAAGATTCCCGATTCGAGTTGAACTGGAAGCATTGGGAAAGCATGAGTTCATCCGCATCTTGAAAGAACCGGAAAACGCTTTGACCATACAGTATGAAGCTTTAATGGCCACTGAGGGTATTGAGCTTGTTTTTCAAGAGGATGCTATTGAGGAAGTCGCCCAAATAGCCCATGACGTCAACTCTCGCACCGAGAACATTGGGGCAAGAAGACTCCACACGGTGATGGAAAGACTCTTGGATGAGGTTTCCTTTAACGCCCACGAGCTGAAGGGGCAGCAGATCCAAATAACCAGAAAATATGTGCAGGAAAAACTTCAGGAAATAGTCAAAGACGAAGATTTGAGTCGGTATATTTTATAAAACCGCATGGGGCATAGAGCATAGAGTGAAACGAGACGGGCGAGACGGGAGGTCGAGCGGACAGAGGGTAAAACTGAGAGGTCAGAGATCAGAGGTCAGAGGTCAGGGTGAAGCTGATCTCTGATCTCCGACTTCTGACCTCTGTGATGGACGTATTCTACGGCTTGAACGGTTTCAGCGATTTCCCGTTGACGGTTCACCGTTTACGATTTCAACGGTTTCAACGATTTGAACGACTTGAACGACTTGAACGGTTTAAACATGGAAAAATTGATTGAAAAAGCAAACATTCTCATTGAGGCACTGCCATGGATGCGCCAGTTCTATCAGAGAACCATTGTAATCAAGTACGGCGGACATGCAATGGTGGACGAGCGCCTCAAAGACAGTTTTGCTCAGGACATCGTGCTACTCAAATATGTGGGTATCAATCCGGTGGTAGTTCACGGAGGGGGGCCGCAAATTGGTCAAATCCTGGAAAGAATAGGAAAAAAGTCTGACTTCCGTGAGGGAATGAGAGTTACCGACAGAGAAACCATGGATGTGGTGGAAATGGTGCTGGTTGGCAAGGTCAATAAAGAAATAGTCGGCCTCATCAACCAGCATGGCGGTCAGGCTGTGGGTCTTAGTGGTAAGGACGGGCGTTTAATCCAGGCCCGCAAGCTGCAACTCTACCGCAACCAAGAAGCGAATAAGGTTACCGAACTCATAGATTTGGGAATGGTGGGCGAGGTAGAGACCATTCAAGCTGGAATAATTCAGACCTTGGAGGCCAGCCGGTTCATTCCTGTCATTGCTCCTGTGGGCGTGGGATCTCAGGGAGAAACCTATAACATAAACGCCGACCTCGTGGCTGGCAGGTTAGCCCAGGCCCTCAAGGCAGTTAAGTTGATTTTGCTTACGGACGTGCCAGGAGTATTAGAACCTGACGGCAACCTCATATCGAGCCTGGATACGAACAAGGCGGCACAACTCATACAGGAGGGAGTCCTCAAGGGAGGGATGATTCCTAAAGTCCGCTGCACCATCGACGCAGTTAGAGAAGGAGTGGACAAGGCTCACATCATTGACGGCAGAGTTCAGCACGCCGTGCTCCTGGAGATTTTTATGGACCGCGGTATAGGGACGGAGATAGTCAGCATAGAGCAGAGAGCAGAGAGCATAGACTGAAACGAGACGGGCGAGACGGGAAGTCGCGCAAGACGAGCAAAAACAGAGGACAGAGGAAAGGAGATCACTAGGCACTAAGCACTATGCACTAGGCACCAAATGACTGAGAACTCAGAGATCAGGGGTGAGCTGATCTCTGATCTCCGACTTCTGACCTCTGTGTTGGACGACTTGAACTACTTTGCTGGTCGACGAATTGACAAATTGACTCTGGGCAAAGTTAAAGGGTACCCATGGACAGTCAAAATCTCAGGCAACGATCGCAAAATTACCTTTGTCAGACCTATAATCGTTACAATCTGGCCATCGCCCGTGGAAGTGGCTGCTATCTTTACGATCAGGAAGGCCGGCAATATCTAGACTTTGTTGCCGGCATTGCCGTGTGCAATCTTGGACACTGCCCGATGGAGATTGCCCGGGTGATGTATGAACAGGCACAGCAGTTGGTGCATGTCTCAAACCTTTACTACACGGAACCTCAGGTCAGATTGGCCGAAGCTCTTGCTGGCAGTTGTTTTGCAGATAAAGCCTTTTTTTGTAATAGTGGGGCCGAGGCCAATGAGGCAGCTATCAAGTTGGCACGAAAATACTCCCGCATAAATTATGGCCCTGGTCGCTATAGTATCATCACCATGAAGAATTCCTTCCATGGGCGCACCTTGGCCACCCTTTCTGCTACCGGTCAGCAAAAGATTCAGGAGGGCTTCGAACCTTTGGTTGACGGTTTTCGCTTCGTGGAGTTCGATAGGGTAGAAACGGTGGCTGAAGCCATAGATAAAACCGTCTGTGCCATACTGGTCGAACCTATTCAGGGAGAAGGGGGTGTACGTGTTCCCAGCCGGAAGTATTTAGACGGTCTGCGAGAACTCTGCGCAACCCATGACCTGCTCCTCATTTACGACGAGATTCAGGTGGGAATGGGAAGAACGGGGAAACTCTTCTCACACCAACACGAAGGGGTAACCCCAGATATTATGACCTTGGCCAAAGCACTGGCGAATGGCCTGCCAATTGGGGCAATGGTCACCACTGATAGGGTGGCCAAGGCATTTAGCCCAGGTAGTCATGCAAGTACTTTCGGGGGTACACCATTGGTTACGGCAGTGGCCTTGGAGGTCTTTCGAAAAATCAGTGCTCCAGCTTTTCTGGAAGAGGTGCGGAGGGTTGGGGAATACTTCAAAGAGCACTTGCTGGGCCTCAAGGATAGGTATCCATTTATCAGAGAAGTGAGAGGCCGGGGGCTCATTTTGGGGATCGAGCTTGATTTTCCTGGCAGTGAGGTTGTGGCCAAATGCCAGGAGAGAGGTGTACTGATTAATTGCACCGCAGAAAGAGTTCTACGTTTTTTGCCCCCGCTGATTGTGACCACCGAAGAGGTGGATCTTCTTATTGATACCCTGGGAAGCGTTTTCAGTGAGAAGCACTAAGTTTGGGGGAGCCATAGTTTTAAATGGCAAAAAGATAACCATCCAAGCAAATCTCGGATGAAGCTTTTGGTAACCCTATGCGCTTGGCGCGACGCGCTATGGGAACTGGATGCAGGAGCCATGAAAAGAGATTTTTTGACCATTCTGGACCTGAGTTCCGAGGAGATTGACGCTCTGTTGAGACGGGCATCAACCCTCAAAGAAGGTTTTAAAAAGAACAAGCTCAAACCTACCTTGGAGGGTAAAACCTTGGGGCTTATTTTTAACAAGCCCTCCACCCGTACCAGAGTATCATTCGAGGTTGCCATGTACCAACTGGGCGGCAGGGTGATTTTTATGAGTTCCCAGGACACTCAGCTTTCCCGGAACGAGTCTTTGAGGGATACCGCCTTGGTACTTTCTCGCTACATCGACGGTTTGGTGGTTCGCACCTATGAAGATGCAGATTTGCAGGAACTGGCAAGACATGCGGAGATCCCAGTTATCAACGGGCTCACCGACCTCTACCATCCCTGTCAGGTAATGGGTGACATCTTGACGGTAAAGGAGAAAAAGGGCGACCTCAAACCCTTGCGAATAGCTTGGGTGGGTGACGGCAACAACGTGGCCCACTCTTGGATAAATGCTGCGGCCCGCTTGCCGTTTAAATTAAGGCTAGCTTGTCCACCGGGTTATGAGCCAAGAGAAGAGATTCTGGAAACGGCGAAAAGATTGGCCGGAGAACGAATTAGTTGCGGAAACGATCCACTACAGGCCGTGAGAGATGCCGATGTTGTGAACACCGACGTTTGGACTAGTATGGGGCAGGATGAGGAAAGGCGAGGGCGCTTGGCTGCTTTTCGAGACTACCAAATCAATGGTGACCTGTTGAGCAAGGCCAAGCCTGACGTTATTGTCTTGCACTGTTTGCCGGCCCACCGCGGGGAAGAAATCACCGACGAGGTGATAGACGGACCAAGCTCTGCCATATTTGATCAAGCAGAGAACCGGATGCACTTCCAACGGGCCCTTCTCGATTGGCTGTTGAGTGTTAGTTAATTAGGTAATCTGGGAATTAGGAAATTAGTGAGAGAGGTGGGAGGTCAGAAGTCGGAGGGCAGAACTCAGAGGTCAGAGATCAGAGGTCAGAGCTCCGAGAATAACGTATAACGTATAACTCATAACGGATAACGAACAACCCCTAGTACCGTTTACCGTTTACGGTTCACCGTCTACAATTTCTGCGACTTCTACGGCTTTTACGACTTTTACGGTTTCTACGATTTGACTAATTAACTAATCGTCCAATTGACCAATAACCACGCTGGGGAGGAAATACAGTTGTCTGGAAAGGTACGAAAGGTAGTTCTAGCCTACTCTGGGGGTTTGGATACCTCTATAATCCTCAAATGGCTGATAGAAGAGTATAAATGCGAGGTCATAGCCTTTGCTGCCGATTTGGGCCAAGGGGACGATCTCGCTACCGTCAGACAAAAGGCCTTGGCCACGGGAGCCAGTAAAGTAGTGGTCGAGGATCTGCGAGAGGAATTTGTTCGGGACTATGTGTTTCCGGCCTTCAGGGCCAATGCCATCTATGAAGGACATTATCTCCTGGGCACCTCCCTTGCTCGCCCCCTTATCGCTAAGAGACAGGTGGCGCTGGCTGATGCCGAAGGGGCAGACGCCGTAAGTCATGGAGCAACCGGCAAGGGTAATGACCAGGTAAGGTTCGAGCTCACTTACGCTGCCCTCAATCCAAAACTGAAGATTATCGCGCCCTGGAGACAATGGCAGTTCAAATCCCGCCACGATTTGCTGGAATTCGCCCGAAGGCATGGCATCCAGGTGCCAGTGACACCTGAGAAGCCTTACAGCATGGACGGTAATCTCCTCCACCTTTCATACGAAGGTGGAGTGCTCGAAGATCCTTGGCTCGAGCCGGAACCGGAGATGTTCAGGATGACAGTTGCCCCGGAATCAGCGCCGGACGAACCTCGATATGTGGAGATAGATTTTGAGCGGGGTAATCCTGTGGCCGTGGATGGTGAGTCTCTTAGCTGGGCGGATCTCCTGGCTACCCTGAATAGGCTCGGAGGGGCCAACGGTGTAGGGAGGGTGGATTTAGTGGAAAATCGGTTTGTGGGGATCAAATCACGGGGAGTTTACGAGACACCGGGGGGAACAATTCTTCGGATGGCTCACCAGGCAGTTGAATCCATCACCATGGATCGTGAGGTGCTGCACCTGCGCGACAGTCTCGTGCCTAGATATTCCAGTCTAATCTACAACGGCTTCTGGTTTTCACCTGAGAGGCAACTGCTTCAGGAAACTATGGACGCTGCCCAGGAAAATGTATGGGGTAGGACACGACTCAAGCTTTACAAGGGCTCCTGTCAGGTAGTGGGTAGAAAATCGTCCCGCTCTCTTTACCGGACCGAGTATGCCACTTTTGAAGAGGATACGGTTTACGACCAAAGCGACGCAGACGGTTTTATAAAACTTCTGGGGCTAAGGTTGCGATTGCAGGCGCTGCAGGGCAAAGGGTAAACCGCATAGCGCTTTGCCCAGCGAGACGAGAAGTCGTGTCCTTCGACTTGCTCAGGGGAAACTCGACGGGAGGTGGCGGGTTAAAAGAATTCTGTGATTTTGTCTCACTTTTCTCTCTCCTCTCGCCCGCCTCGCCAATTGCTTGTGTGGCTCACAATAAAATAAACAGGATGTAGATATGGCTGGAAAGCTATGGCAGGGTCGCTTTCGAGAAGGCACCAGCAAGCTGGTGGAGAATTTTACCGCCTCCGTCAAGTTCGACCAGCGTTTATATCGGTACGATATCGAAGGTAGTATGGCTCATTGCAAGATGTTGTCTCAGCAGGGAATTCTGAGCGGCGAAGAGGGAGATATTCTCATCCAGGGTCTTGGTGAAATCTTGCGAGAAATCGAGCGTGGCACTTTCGTTTTCGATAATGCTCAAGAAGATGTCCACATGGCCATTGAGCAGCTTCTCATTGAGAAGGTGGGTGAAGTTGGCGGCAAGCTCCACACGGGCCGTAGTCGAAACGATCAGGTAGCTCTGGATATCCGCCTCTTTCTCAGGGATGAAATCCAGGGTACCGACGAGGACATTAAGGATCTGCAAGGCAGCCTGGTCCGGCAGGCCAAGGCCAACCTGGGTGTAGCCATGCCCGGATTCACCCATATGCAACATGCCCAGCCGGTGCATTATTCCCATCACCTGATGGCTTACTATGAAATGCTGACACGGGATCGGCAGAGGTTATCTGCTTGTCTGGGCAGGGTCAACGTCTCTCCCCTTGGCAGTGCTGCCCTGGCGGGGACTTCTCTTCCCATCGACAGCAAGATAACCGCTGAGTTGCTGCATATTCCGGCCCTAAGCCGCAACAGCATCGATGCAGTGAGCGATCGAGACTTTATAATCGAATTTGCCTCCTCTGCTGCCTTGATCATGATGCACTTGAGCCGAATGTGTGAAGAGCTTATTCTATGGTGTTCTACAGAGTTCGACTATATAGAACTCTCGGAGGGTTTTTGTACTGGCTCCAGCATCATGCCTCAGAAGAAGAACCCGGATGTTCCAGAGCTGATTAGAGGAAAAAGCGGCAGAGTCTACGGGCATCTGATAAGCTTGCTCACGATGATGAAGGGATTACCCCTAGCTTACAACCGTGATCTCCAAGAGGACAAGGAACCATTGTTTGATACCGTAGATACGGTGCGCCAGAGTTTGAGAATTCTAGCGCGGCTTTGGGAAAACGTCACAGTCAACAAAGAACGAATGGAAAAGATGGCATTATCAGGGTTCACCCTGGCAACCGATGTGGCGGAATACCTGGTGACCAAAGGAATGGGGTTTCGCCAAGCTCATAGGGCAGTAGGAAAGATGGTGCGATACTGTCTGGAGGAGGGCAAGGAACTGGAGGAGGTGGCCCTACAAGAGTTCAAGGGATTTGCCTCAGTGATCTCCGAAGACATTTATAATATATTGGACTTGAAAAAATCTGTGGACAGCCGGAACTCCGTTGGAGGTACTTCGCTGCAGCAAGTGCGGGAGGCAATCGTCCGTGCAGAGAAAGAGCTGAGTTCATGACAAGAAGGAGGCGGTGGCCGAATTCGTCGCTTTTCATCCTCTTGGGTTGTTTTGGTCTATTGGTGGGAGGCTGCGGCAAAAAGGGGCCACCCAGCCCGCCGCGCCAGGAGGAACTGCCGAAAGTAAAGAATCTTCAGGCGGTTGTTGTTAATAGGGGGGTTAAACTGACCTGGAGCATAGGCTCAAGGGATGATATTGTGACAGGATTTAACGTTTATCGCAGCAAAGCCCAACCTGAGATCAGCGACTGTCCGGGCTGCGAAAAGGTTTTTGATGCTGTCAGTACTATAAGGGTGAAAGCGGGTGAGACCCGTTTTCAACTAGTAGATCGGCATGTAGAGGGCAAAGGCAGATTTTATTACAAGGTAACCCCCTTCGACCAACATAATCGACCCGGCCCCGACTCCAATGAGTCCATGGTTATTATAGAATAGCGCGCTGCGCGGCGAGACGAGCGAGACTGGCGAGACGTGATTGAATTATAGCCAATCTGCTAAATTGTTAATCCCATGTCGCGCGTCTCACCCGACCTCACGTCTCGCTACCGAGAAGACTCTGCGTGTTTAGATCGACGGATTTTAATGCTCTCAGTCCCTTCATAGAGGATGATTTAACACATGCACCACTTTGAATATAGACAAGGGAAACTTTATTGCGAAGATGTTTCCATCGAAACCATTGCCCTAGAAGTTGGCACACCCTTCTACTGTTACAGTCACGCCACTCTAAGTCGTCACTTTCATGCCTTTGACAACGCCTTCTCCGAGGTCGATCATCTCACCTGTTTCTCGGTAAAATCTTGTTCCAATATTGCCATATTGAAGCTTTTTGCTTCCATGGGAGCGGGTATGGACATTGTCTCTGGCGGTGAGCTCTACCGGGCTTTGAAAGCAGGTGTGCCCCCTGAGAAAATTGTCTTCTCCGGGGTGGGTAAGACTGAAGAGGAACTCCATTACGGGCTCGAGACCGGCATCTTGATGTTTAATCTGGAATCACCCCAGGAGATGTTCTTTCTAAACGACTGCGCTGCCCGCTTGGGTCGCCGTGCCGCCATTGCCATCCGAGTGAATCCGGACGTAGACCCGAAAACCCATCCTTATATTTCCACTGGTTTGAGGGAAAACAAATTCGGCATCGACCTTGATATATCTGAATCCATGTATGCTCAGGCCAGAGAAATGTCCAATTTAGAGGTAGTCGGAGTTGGCTGTTACATTGGTTCACAGCTCACAGAGGTTTCCCCTTTTCTGGACACGATCAAGCGTTTGAGGCTGCTGATTGATCGGCTAAGAAAGCAGGGCATAAAGATTAGATATCTCGACCTAGGTGGCGGTTTGGGCATCACCTACTCTCAGGAAGCACCTCCCCATCCAAGGGAGTACGCCAGGTTGCTACTGGCAGAGGTCGATGGTATTGATTGTACCTTGATTTTTGAACCAGGTCGCGTTATTGTGGGTAATGCTGGCGCTCTAATCACGCGGGTTCTATACACAAAAGCAGGGCCGGTAAAAAATTTCCTTGTCGTTGATGCCGGGATGAATGACCTGATTCGACCCAGCCTATATGGCTCCTATCACCACATCCAACCAGTGGTTGACCTTGGGCGGTCGCAAATGACTGCTGATGTGGTGGGACCTATCTGCGAAACCGGAGACTTTCTCGCTCGCGACCGCAGCCTGCCACAGGTTGAACCAGGGGAACTTCTGGCGGTGATGAGCGCAGGTGCATATGGTTTCACTATGTCTTCCAACTACAACTCCAGGCGTAGGCCGGCGGAGATTCTGGTCCGGGACAACAAGTTCAAAATAATACGCTCAAGGGAAACTTACGACGACCTTTTGAAGGGTGAGCGGGTGCCCGAGTTTCTCAGTTCATGAGTCCAATGGAAAAAACAATTGATTTCTACAAAATGAGTGGCAGTGGCAACGACTTTATTCTGGTTGACAATCGCGCCAACCTGATAGAGGCAGCGCTAGCCCCTGATTTGGCCCGTAACCTTTGTAGACGTAAGGTCTCTGTGGGCGCCGATGGCCTTATCCTCATCGAACATGACGATGAAGTAGACTTCCGTTGGAATTTTTTCAATGCAGACGGGAGTACGGCGGAGATGTGCGGTAATGGTGGAAGGTGCGTGGCCAGACTCGCCAACATTTTGGGTATTTGTGGCCCAAGTCTCTCTTTCCGGACCCTTGCCGGTATTATCCGCGCAGAGGTCTCAGGAAGTCGGGTGAAGCTCCAAATGACCGAACCACGCGATTTGAGGCTCGACTTGGAGCTCGAAATCAACGGCCAGCGTTTTAATACGCATTTCGTCAATACGGGCGTACCCCACACGGTCTTCATCCTTGACGGCCCGGAAATGCTTGGACAAAAGGAAGTTGTAGGACAGGGTCGCAAGGTCAGGTATCACTCGCAGTTTGCCCCTGCTGGAACCAACGTAAACTTCATTGCCGTGCTCGGCGAGCAGGCCCTTGCCATTCGGACTTATGAGCGGGGGGTGGAGGACGAGACCCTTGCCTGCGGCACGGGCGCTACAGCCGTTGCCTTGGTTGGAACGGCGAAGGGAATGGTTAGACCTCCTGTGGATGTGCATACGAAAAGCGGGGAAACTCTCACCATCTATTTTGATTCTGACAAGTTACTGCCGGAGGAAGTTTACATGGAGGGTGAAACCACGTTGATCTACCAGGGAAGGCTCTGGGAAGTAAACAAGTACTAATAGATTCTTTCATTTTGCTATCACAATTCAGCATCAAGTTTCTTGCATTCCGTATCGGGTATCCAGTATCAAGCCTCGGGTTTCTAGCATTTAGGATCCAGTACCTTAGAAAACAAAAAGTAAGGAACAAGTTTCTAAGGATAGAAAAGGGAAGGAGGTCGCTATGTTTTCCGGAGTATTACCCGCCATTGTCACCCCTTTTAAAAACGGTGAAGTGGATGAACAAGGTCTACGACAATTGATCGAATTTCAGATCGAGGAAGGAGTCCATGGTATTGTTCCCTGCGGTACCACCGGTGAGTCGGCTACTCTCTCACACAAGGAACATGAGATGGTGGTGGAAGTCACCGTGGACCAAGCAAAAGGGCGGGTTCCGGTCCTCGCCGGGACCGGTTCCAACAATACCTCAGAAGCTATAAGATTGACGGCTCATGCCAAAAAGGCTGGGGCCGACGGGGTGTTAATGATCAGCCCATACTACAATAAACCCACCCAGGAAGGCATCTATCAGCACTACAAAAAAGTGGCCGAAGAAGTTGATATTCCCATCATCATTTACAACATTCCAGGACGCACGGCCAGTAACATTGAGCCCACTACTTTTGCTCGCCTCGCAGAGATCAAAAATATAGTCGGCGTCAAAGAGGCTAGCGGCTCCATGAAACAAATTACCGAGATTATACGGCTTTGTGGACCTGAGTTTACTGTGCTTTCCGGTGAGGACTTTCTCACCTATCCCCTGATGGCCGTGGGGGGCAAAGGAGTTATCTGCGTGGTGGCCAATATTGTGCCCCGAGACATGTCTGAGTTGTGCAACCTCCTCTTGGCTGGCGATTTCGACAAAGGTCGTGAGCTTTACTATCGCCTTCTTCCTCTCTGCCATTCCATGTTCATCGAGACCAACCCGACACCGGTGAAAGCGGCCCTGGCGATGATGGGTAAGATTTCCTCGGCGGCGGTGCGATTGCCTTTGGTCCCAATGTCGGATGACAGTCTGGCAAAACTTCGCAAGGTTTTGACAGATTACGGGGCACTTTAAATGGGCGTGGCACATTTAAAGACGAGACGGGAGGTCTGGCGAGAAGAGAGGTCGGGCAGAGGTAATTTTAACTTCGACAAATCTTCGGTGTCCCGCAAGTCTTGCCGTCCACTTAGTCTCACCAGGTATACTGTCAGAGATTCGAGCAAAACTCGGCGAAATGGGGGTAATAGCCATGGTTAGAGCAATAGTAGCCGGGGCAGCGGGAAGGATGGGCGGCCGAATTATCCATACCATTGAAGCCACGCAGGGACTTTCACTTGCTGCTGCTTTTGAACGGGCTGATCATCCTTCTGTGGGATCTGATGTTGGCGAAGTGGTCGGCCTGGGAGCGAAGGGAGTTAAGATTGCTCCCGACCTGAGGTCAATTCTCGACGCGGGGGATGTGGTAATAGATTTTACTCATCATGAGGCTTCTATAGCCCATCTGCGTCTGGCGGCCTCTGCCAGAAAACCTGTGATCATCGGGACCACCGGCTTTACCAGTGATGAATTGGAGATCATAGGCAAGTTGGCCACAGAGACACCTTGTGTGCAGGCACCCAATATGAGCATGGGTGTCAATTTGATGTTCAAAGTTGTGGAGGATATGGCCAAGGCCCTTGGTGATGGGTTCGACGTGGAGATTATTGAGGCTCACCACCACCACAAAAAGGACGCCCCGAGTGGAACTGCGGTAAAGCTGGCCGAGAATCTTGCCCATGCCCTGGGACGAAATCTTGAGGAGGTAGGGGTTTATAAAAGACATGGGATGATAGGTGAACGGCGACCAGAGGAGATTGGCATCCAGACGATACGGGGAGGTGACATTGTAGGAGAGCACACGGTGCTCTTCGCTGGAGTCGGTGAGCGACTCGAACTGACCCACAGGGCTCACAGCCGGGATAATTTCGCTCGCGGCGCGGTGAAGGCCGCGAGGTGGATTGTGAATCAACCCCCCGGACTTTATGATATGCAGCATGTTTTGGGACTTAAATAGACAGCCCTTCGACAAGCTCAGGGCAGGCGAGACGAGCCCTTCGGCAGGCTCAGGGTAAACTCCCGGGAGGTCGGGCGAGACGGGGATTAGAGGTCAGTGTCGTTATCCGTTATTAGTTATTCGTTATTTGAAAGTTTTGCGCCTATGAGTTGCAAGCTGAATTGCTAATTTTTACGGCTTCTACGATTTCTACGGTTTCTACGATTTGAACGGCTTGAACGATTTTACTAATTGACCAATTGACCACATGCAAAGACATCAGGCCTACATTGGCTTCGGCTCAAATCTGGGCAATCGTCTAAACAACTGCAGAAATGCTATCGGAGCTTTAGGAGCACTGCCACTATGCAAGGTTATCAAAACCTCGTCATTTTATGAGACTTCACCTGTTGGCTTGGTGGAACAGCCCGCCTTCATAAATGGAGTAGTTCTGCTGGAGACCAGCGAGGATGCTCATTGGCTCTTTCGCCGAATGTTGGAAATCGAAAACATCTACGGCAGGATTCGTACTCTCAAATGGGGTCCCCGATCAATAGATCTGGACCTGCTGTTTTTTGACGATCAAATAATCGACTCACCTGAACTATCTGTGCCTCACCCCTTTCTCCATGAGCGGCGCTTTGTACTGGAACCTCTAAACGAAGTGGCCCCGAGTTTCCGCCATCCTTCATTGGGTAAAAGGGTGGCTGATCTCTTGCACGATCTGAAAGACGGGGATCAGCTGGTGGAGGTACTCCAAATCTGATGATTCGCCTTCTTGTCTTCGTTGTTTTGGGGTTTGTGGTTTACAAGATACTGCGAGCTTTGTTAAAAGGACTTGGTGCTTCAGACAAACAAAAGACTTCTGAAGATCGTATTACAGCAGATTTAATCCAGGACCCCCAATGCGGTGCCTACATTCTTCCGGCACAGGGAGTTACCGCTAGGGTGGACGGCAAAACCTTCCATTTCTGCAGTGAAAGCTGCAAAGATAAATTCCTTTTAGGACAATCAGAGAAGTCGAACGAAAAAAGCGACTGAGTTAGCATATCCTTAGCTTAAGACCATCCATATTTTCATAGCATATGATAGTAAAAAATTGGCTGATTTATGGATTGAGTAATTCAGCAGTTCTTTACCCCTGAATCACTCTTCGCCCATGGAAGGAACAAGAATTGCATCAGCATAACACCCGGTTGCCCGCAGGGATGTAAGACATCAGGGGACAACCGCAAGGTACAAACAGGAGGCTGTGAATGAAGTTTTTCATTGATACTGCGAACCTTGAAGAGATCAGAGAGGCCAAAGAACTTGGCCTGATTGACGGGGTAACCACCAACCCGACCTTGGTGGCCAAGGAAGGGTGTAGTAACAGAGAGGATTTCAAGAAGCTCGTCTACGAGATTTGCGAAGTTGTTCAGGGCCCTGTGAGCGCTGAAGTGGTAAGCACAGATGTAAATGGCATGGTCAATGAAGCCAGGGAGCTCGCTGAAATTCATCAACATGTGGTAGTCAAGATTCCTATGATTACCGACGGACTTAAAGCGACACGTCAGTTGGCAGAGGCAGGGATCAAAAGCAATGTCACCCTGGTTTTTTCCCCCCTGCAAGCCCTTCTGGCAGCCAAAGCCGGCGCAACTTACGTTAGTCCTTTCGTAGGACGGTTGGACGATATCTCGCAGACAGGTATGGAACTGGTGGCGCAAATACTTGAAATATATCAAAATTATATATTTGAAACCGAGGTACTGGTGGCCAGTATTCGAAACCCTTTGCACGTGCTCGAGGCGGCCCAAATGGGAGCTGACGTGGCCACTATCCCCTTCAAGGTGATCTCTCAACTGGCGAAACATCCTCTGACTGATATTGGCATGAAACAATTTCTAGACGATTGGAAAAGGGTGGATTCGACATAGACAGCTCCTTTCTGGGGATGAAGTCATGACCAAGATGTGGATTTGGCTCAGAGGGAACTTCAAGGTTAAATGGTTTTTGGCGCTAGTGCTGCTGGCTCCTATTGCCAGGACAGTTCACGCTGATATCTATCGATACGTCGATGAAGACGGAATAATCCATTTCTCCAATGTGCCCAACCACTATCGATATCGCCTTTACATTAGCGATGGGAAAACGAACTATAAGGCATACTTCGATCGCTATGACAAGATAATAAAACAAGCCGCCCAAAAGCACGGGGTGGACTCTTCCTTAATAAAGGCGGTGATCAGGGCTGAGTCGGATTTTGATAAACATGCGGTCTCCAACAAGGGAGCACAAGGGTTGATGCAGCTAATGCCCGACACCGCTAAAGAGCTGGAAGTGGAAGATTCCTTCGATCCCGAGGCAAACATCCTTGCAGGAGTCCGTTATCTGAAGAGGCAGCTAAAAAATTTTCAAAACGATGTTTCACTAGCCTTGGCGGCTTACAATGCCGGTGAAAATGCCGTGCGCAGATACGGGCACCGTATTCCACCATATAAAGAAACCCGAACCTTTGTTGATCGGGTTCTCCGTTACTGGGACGAGTTCAATCTCCAGAGACAAAATAAATACTGACACTTTAGCCCTTCTTTGAGTTATACTGCTGACACCAGCGGGCCATTACCATATCCTCTATTGGGTGGCAGCATGAATTCAAGGGGGAAGCAATCTATTTTCAACCTGCCCAATACGCTAACTCTCTTCAGAGTGGCTTGTATCCCCGTCCTCGTTATTCTCTTGTTTTTTCCCAACAAACTTACAAGTTTTCTGGCGGCGCTGGTGTTCGCCTTGGCCTCCATCTCTGACCTCCTTGACGGTTTTCTTGCTCGCCGTCGGCAGTTAGTTACGACCTTCGGCAAATTCCTTGATCCATTGGCCGACAAGCTCATCGTCTCAGCGGCACTCATCATGCTGATTCCTTCTGGCCGAGCCCCCGCTTGGATGGTTGTGGTGATCGTGGGCAGAGAGTTGGCAATAACCGGACTGCGCTCGATGGCCGTATCCGAGGGGAAAGTGATCAGTGCCGACGAACTGGGAAAAAAGAAGATGGTTTTTCAGATCGTAGCGATTCTTGGGTTGCTCCTCCATTATGAATACTTCGGCATCAATTTCCATGCCGTTGGCATGTTCTTCCTGTGGCTGGCGGTCATCCTCACACTCTGGTCGGGGTTCAATTACTTCCGCAGATTCTGGGATGTACTCGAGGAGAACGCGAGCAAGACATCTGATGACTAGCAACTTTTCAATTTCGGATTTGCGAGGGCATAGAGCATAGAGTAGGAAATCGGAGGTCAGAGGTCAGAGGTCGGAAGTCAGAGGACAGACGACAGATGATCGAAGATCACTAGGGACAGAGGGTAAAACTGAGAGGTCAGAGATCAGAGGTCAGAGGTCAGGGTGAAGCTGATCTCTGATCTCCGACTTCTGACCTCTGTGATGGACGTATTCTACGGCTTGAACGGTTTCAACGATTTACCGTTTACTGTTTACCGTTTACGATTTCTACGGATTCAACGGTTTTAATGACTCGAACGATTTCAAGGACTTGAATGAACTTGACCAGCCAAGTTTATTCTTGACAAATGCGTGATCTTTGCTAAGCTGGCCTGTACTGAAATCAAGCGGGAATAACTCAGGGGTAGAGTGCAACCTTGCCAAGGTTGAAGTCGCGGGTTCAAATCCCGTTTCCCGCTCCAGCGTTTAAAAGCGCCTAATTTCCGGGCGCTTTTTTATTTAGTCCGTGGAGACTTGGTCCGCCCTTGCCCAGTAGGGGCAAGTTTCAATGAAATATCCGGGCTAGAAATCTGATATAAACTTTTACCGTCGAGATAGAGGCGGGGAGCCCATACACAAAAGGGGGAGGAGATGACGGGCAAACAATTTAGCGTAATAGTTACTTTGGTCACAGTAATCTGCTTGTTTGCTGGGAAGGCCATTACAAGCCGTGCTGGTGATATGGAGGTTCCGCTTTTGCATGGTCTCAAAGAAGTGTTCGTAAACGTGGAAGAACTTGATTTTAGGGCCGAACGGCTTGGCCTGACTACCGAACATTTGAGAAAGGATGCGGCGTTAAGACTTAAGATGGCTGGAATTGAGGTGCGATCAGAAAAAGAGTCAATGACAAGGCCAGGAATTCCTCAACTTCACATAATCGTCAGAGTTTTGGGCACTTCCTCAGGAGATTATGCGGCGCACATTCGAGTGGAGTTGCTGGAGCAAGTCGGCTTGCTGCGTCAGCCTGGTAAGAGAGTATTTGCCAGCACCTGGAGCAGTGAAAAATTTGGGGTGACTCCTTCATTATCAGACGTCGGACAACAGCAACAAGAACTGATAGATAAGTTTATCAGGGAGTATCTAAGGGCGAACCCTTCCTCCTCACCCACCACTTAGCCTTGTCCCGCCAAAGGTAAAATTCGTGGGGGAAAAAGGTTGCCAATAAGTTAGAGAATGGGTTAGAGTCTCCTTGAATTAGCCCGGATAACCCTGCAAGGGAGAAACTATGAGCTCGAACCGGACGTATGTTCTGTGGTTTTTGTACTTTGCCTTGCCAGTCTTAGCACTATTTTTTTGGGCAAATAATTCCCGTGCCTTTTTTGAAAATGCCAGACACCGAACTTTCAGCAAACAGGAGATTCAGAGAATGGAACAGACGACGGCCACAATCGATTCAAAATTTGGTGAGATAACTTTGAAATTTTTTCCTGAGGTTGCTCCTAACCACGTGAATAATTTTATCGAATTGGCCAGGGACGGTTTTTACGATGGCACCACTTTCCATAGAGTTGTACCGGGTTTCGTCATCCAAGGGGGCGATCCCAACACCAAGAGCAACGACAAGTCCAGACACGGCACGGGCGGTCCCGGCTACACCCTGAAAGCAGAATTCAGCAATTTACCTCATAAGAGAGGTACTCTTTCCATGGCAAGAGCTGCACATCCTGACAGTGCCGGCTCCCAATTCTTTATCTGTGTAGCGGATGCACCATTTCTGGATGGTGAATATACAGTCTTCGGTGAGGTTATTAAAGGCATGGATGTGGTAGACAAAATCGTCTCCCAACCAAAAGACCAGAGAGACAACCCTATCGACAGGGTTGAGATGAAAGTCAAGGTCATCGAGCCTGAGAACAACCAGTAGGCACTTTGGTAATTTCGAATTGCGCATTGCGGATTTGAAGAAGCATGGGGCATAAGGCAAATCGTTCAAATCGTAAAAATCGTAGAAGTCGTAGAAATAGTCAATTGAGCTCACAGCTCACAGGAAAGCCGAGAAAATTAGGGAATCAGAGAATTAGAAAATTCGTTGAAACCGACAAAAAAGGCAGTTCGATAATTTCGCAATCCGAATTTCGAAATCCGCAATTGAAAAGCTGTCATCTGTCGTCTGTCCTCTGTCCTCTGACCTCCGACTTCTGATCTCTTGCTGCTAGCTGCCTGCTGCCTCCTGCCAGCTGTATCAGCCCATGCCCTATGCTCACTTCGCTGGAAGTGAAATGGTGATGGTGCATCCTGGGCCATCGTTGTTCTCTCCTTTGACCGAGCCTCCCATAAGAGTGACGAGTTTTTTCACCAGGGCCAACCCTATGCCGGTCCCCCCCGTGGTTCGGGTGAGCGCACTGTCCACCCGATAGAAATCGTCGAAAACTCTTTTCAAATCATGACGAGGAATGCCCGGTCCGGTGTCCGCTACACTGATCTTCGCCGTATCGGATTCGGGCCAGACCTTGATGGTGATCTCGCGAGTGGGCATGGACTTGCCGAATTTCATGCTGTTGTCGATCAGATTAATCAGGATTTGAATCATTGCTTCCCGGTCATACTTGAATGGTGGCAAGTCTGGAGTTTCCACCTTCAGGCTGAATCCTTCCTGTCGCAGCTTTTCCTCCATAACCTCCTTTACCTCTTGAATGACCTCTTCCAAAGTACCCTCTTTAAGGTCGAGACGGGTCTGTTTCTTCTCGAATTTGGAAAACTCCAGAACATTGTTTATTAAGCGAGACAGGCGGGAACTCTCTGACCCCAGTATCCTGAAGTACTCTTGCTCTCGCTCTGGGTCGCGGGCAATTCCTTGCTCCAGCATTTCTATGTACATACGGATGTTTGTCAATGGAGTTTTAAGCTCATGGGTGACAGATGAAACGAATCTGGAACGGCGCTCAGACAAAGCCATTACTTGCCTGGCGCTTTGATAGATAGCGAACAGTCCTATGAGGATAATAAAGGCAAGGACAGCCATCATTATATTCAATGTGCTCCGGCCCACCGATCCTGGAATGCGGTCGCAAGAGAGGGTAGCCCGGAGGAAAGAGAAGGGGCGGGGAAAGGTTCGTTCGAGGGAGAAGGTGGGATGTTGGACAGTGGCACCAGACTGATGTGAGATTGTTTCTTCACCCCGATCCATCACTGACAAGCGCAAATTGCTGAACTCTGCCATGGGTTGACCAGAAAAATACTCTGCTGTCAGATGGGTCAGAAACTCGTTTACCAGCAAAACAAACCCCTGGCGAAAGATCTGGTTATTAATCACAATCCGTCTAAAGATGAAAATATGCTGATCATTAATGAAAAGGGCTTGCAGGGGGGCCACTTCAACTTGAAGCATCTGGGAGTCGGGAGACATGGCGGGAGACGGGGCTTCGGCGGCCATGCTCTCACTTGGTTCAGAGCCGACCTCCTTCGGGGCCTCCCCTTTAGCTTGGGTCTCTGGTTTTTGCCGTATCTGAATTGATGACTCCGTCTGATCTCTTCGGGCAAGGTTGATCGCCTGGCGCGGTGTGATCTCTTCGACTCGCGACATTTCCTGACCAAGAGAAGCTCTCCAGCTTTTCTTTGAACGGGAAAGATCCAGATACTTGTCGGCAAAGGTTGAAACTTGTTCTCTCTCTCTCTTGGCTGGTGGGTTATAAGATTTGCTTTCTGCGCCCTCTACCACAGTGGTTCTTTTCTGATTAAAGATCTTGTTTATTTCATTCAGTTGGGCCAGCAGTTGGGTCTTTTCCGGTGGAATGGCCTCGTCACTCTTTAGCAGAGGCGTTTGCAGGGATCCATCGGGGTCGTTTTGGAGATAGCCGAGAATATAGGATTCTTTGGGGGGTTGAGAAAGGGGAGAGGGCAGGACCTTCTCGGAATGAGATAGTTGTCCTGAGGGAATGTAATAGTAGTGGTACTGGTCGACTGGCCTAGCTTCCTCCTTCAGGACAAAAGAGGCAAGCTCTTCTTCCATCTGGTCGAAGAGGGCTACGGCAAAATAGCGAAGCTCTGAGATTTCCTCCTGCTCCAGGCCCGAGTAGGTGCGCAGGACAAAATAGCCAAGAGGGATCGACAGAGCGACGCAAAAGACAAATATTAGTATCTTTAGCCTTTTCAACTTTCAGGCTCCAAACGGTATCCTTCTCCCCTGACAGTGAGAATGAAAGTAATATCACCGATGAGACTGGTGATCTTTTTTCTCAATTTGAGCATGTGGATGTCAACGGTTCTGGTTTCAATGTCCGGGTCTGCATAATTCCACACCTCAGTGAGAAGCTCTTTTTTGGAAACAATTTGGTCTTTTTTGCGATGCAAATAAAGAATTATGTCCATCTCCCTCCTGGTCAACTCCATGACCCGTTCTTTATAAGTGGCCAAGAGTGTCTTGCCGTCAAAACAAATCCCGTGGGAATGGATCTGTTCATCTCCCAGGTTCTTGCCGGCTCTCCTGAGCACTGCTTCAACTCGCACCATCAGTTCTCTGAGGGAGAAGGGCTTACTCACGTAATCGTCAGCTCCCGCCCTGAAGCCTCTTACTATGTCGTCCTCCGAGCCCTTGGCTGTGAGGATAACAATGACCTGATTTGGCTTTTCTTTCCGAATTTGTTTGCAGATGCTGAATCCATCCAGAGTGGGAAGCATCACATCCAAAATAACCAAATCATATCTCTCTGCCAAAGCCCTCTCCAGCCCTTGGCCTCCATCTTCCACACCCGCAGCCTGGTAGCCGTTGAACACAAGAACGTCGAGCAGCCCCTGAAGGATTGCCCTATCATCCTCCACCACAAGTACGCTCGCCTTGGGTCTTTTCACTCAAATCCTTTCGTTCAAGTCGTTCAAATCGTAGAAACCGTAGAAAGCGTAGAAAGCGTAAAAACCGTAGAAACCGTAGAAGTCGTAGAAATCGTAGAAGTCGTCGATTAAGCTCACAGCTGATAGCTCACAGGAAAAAAGTTGAAATCGTTGAAGTCGTTCCATGCGTAAACGGTAAACGGTATTAAATGTTATCCCCTATTAGTTATACGTTATCCTTTACACCTTATTCTCTGACTTCTGACCTCTGATCTCTGACCTCTATTCTTTTACGGCTGCCTGCTGCCCTCTGTCATCTGTCCTGTGTTTTTACTCGTCTCGCCCGACCTCCCGTCTCGCCCTTCTCGCTTCTTTCTCTTTAATCAATACAAGAATTGTTCCAGGTTGCAAGCAAAAGTTATGTAAAAAAATCCGAAGGGTTATTTGCACTTCTTTGAATTGTGTTTCAGTTTCATTCCGCTACCATGGGAAGTAAGACGCGCGTCAACCAGTACTGAACCGAAAGGAGCAAAACCATGAAAAGGAATAGACTGAAAGCGTTAGTTCTAGTGGGATGTTTGTTAACCATAACCTGCGCAGCGTTAGTCTATGCTGGCAAGGGAGGCCCATTCCATTTGTGGTCGCCCCCGGTGATCTCAGGGAAAAACGGCATTCTTAACCTCTCCGGCAATCTAGCTCAGAACAAAGTTCTCTATGGAGGAGACGGCATAGGAGCGTTGGCGCTAACCTTGAGTGCTGATGAAGTTCTAGATCTGGATCGGGGAGAAGCTAACCATGTGGATATGGTGATCGTTCTGGACCGCAGCGGCTCCATGGATGGTAAAAAGATCTGGGATGCCAAAACAGCCGCCCTGAATCTTCTGTCCAATTTAACTTCAGCCGATCGCTTCGGACTGGTGACCTACTCCGATGGTGTCCAAAGACGATCGAACTTGATCAAGGTAACACCTGCGAACCGCAAGCGACTGCAATCAATTATCGGGAGTATATCAGCCGGGGGCGCAACAAATCTTGGGGCAGGGCTGCAGGAAGGAATTGATCTGCTGCTCTCAGCCCGAAAAATGGGTAATGTACGCAGAGTCATTCTCATTTCAGATGGTCTAGCCAACAGGGGAATCACTGATCCGGTTTCCCTGGGAAACATGACCACCATTTCCATGGAAAAGGAATTTGCTGTTAGTACGGTGGGAGTAGGCTCTGATTTCAACGAGCACCTGATGACTTACATCGCCGACCGCGGTGCAGGTAATTATTACTATTTGGAAAATCCCAACCTCTTTGCCGAAGTCTTTCTGAAAGAGTTCAAAGTCACCAGAGCTGCAGCTGCAACTTCGGTGGAGGTGCGCATACCTTTGAGAGATGGTCTTGAAGTTGTAGATGCATCGGGATTCCCCATCCAAATCAAAGATAGTCAGGCAGTAATTCAGCCGGGCAATTTGCTCTCCGGTCAAAGCAAAAAGCTCTTTGTTACCCTAAGAGTTCCTACCCATAGGGAGCAGACATTTGAAATAAGCGGAATCAGTGTCCGCTACAGGTACGAGGGAAATCCCTATGAGGTTACCCTGGCAGAACCATTCCAGCTCGCCTGCGTTAAGGATCAGCAGCAGGTCTATAGTTCAATCGATAAAAACGAATGGGAAGAAAAGGTGCTCCAGGATGACTTCAACAAACTGAGAGAGGAAGTTGCGGCTGAGATCAAAAAGGGTAAGCAGGAGAAAGCCCTGAAACGAATTGATGAGTACTACCGGCAACAGCAGTCGGTGAATGCGGTAGTTGCTTCGCCCAAGGTGGCTACCAGCCTTAAAAAAGACCTCGAGAAGCTTCGTGGAGTGGTAAATGAAACCTTCCAGGGAGAGCGCCAGGAGGTGGAACTCAAACAGAAGAAAAACTCCAAGTCCCTGCAATACGAGGGATACAGGGGAAGAAGGAGTAAGAGTGACTAACCACTATGCACTAAACACTAGGCACCAGTAGGGAGCGAGAGGGGCGAGAAGAGCAAGAGGGGAAATATTCATTGCCTTACATCCCCGATCTCTCGTCTCGCCCGGCATCCCGTCTAGCCCGACGAAGGAGGAAAAAAATGGGTATCATGACTAGATTCATGAGGTTATGCAAGGCGGATATTCATGGTGTTATGGACCAACTCGAGGAAAAGGGTCTTCTGCTCAAGCAATACCTCAGAGATATGGAAGAGGAGCTCAGTCAAAAGGAGG
>JARRNM010000033.1:0-28456 GCA_037384945.1 Deltaproteobacteria bacterium | reverse complement strand
ACATACTTTAATCCACATTTTTTCTTTTGAAGCAAAACTACAATATCTTGTCTTCAATAAGAAAATGCGGAGTCCTTGGCTCGTCTTTTCTCTCCTCAATATCTCGTGCCTGAACTCATCCCCAGCCGACTGTGCATTATGGGATGTACTACAAACTTCTATAGTGTTGTGGTCAGTGGATAGATTATTTCTTTGTGGTTTGTCCATTCTTTGCTAACCTGAAACTAATCTTAGATTCCTTCGGGAGCGCATTCTCGTAATACTTCTTCACTTACTCGCTCACTTTTCCAATCTCATCTTGGTGAACTAAGGCTGAAACTCATTCATCAGCTTATTTCTATCAATGACAAAAAACATAATTTTATAGGGAGGGGGAAAAACGCCATGTACGATTTTATGCTCACCCCAGAAGAACGTGATCTTAAAAAAGAGGTTCGCCAGTTTGTCCGCGAGGAGATCACCGCTGATTTCTTGCGAAAAATGGACAAGGATGAAATCACTTATCCTCGCGAGTTTGTCTTAAAGCTTGCTGAAAGAGGGCTACACGGCATACGATTCCCCCAAAAATACGGTGGCCGGGCGATGAGTTGGGTCGCTGAAGTTGCGGCTACTGAAGAAATAGGCTGTCTTGGCATGGCATTAGGATGCGCTTTTGTCATGCCGTCCATTGTGGGCGAAGCACTGAACATCTTTGGCACTGTTGAGCAAAAAGAAAAGTACCTAAAACCTTACATCGAGGGGGAATTAGTGGCTGCCGAGGCTTTGACCGAGCCACGGGGTGGATCTGATTTCTTCGGTGCTATGACTAGGGCTGAACTTCATGGGAATCATTTTTTAGTAAACGGCACGAAACGGTTTATCGTAGGCGCGGAAGGCGCTGACTTCTTTCTTGTCTACTGTAAAACAAATTTCGATCCAAACGCCCACAAATATAATCGACTCAGCCTCCTGATAGTGGATCGTGGTCCCGGCGTTGAAACGGAATATCTTTACGGGCTAATGGGTTGCCGCGGTGGCGGTACAGGACGATTGGTATTTCGGGATGTAAAGGTGCCCAAAGAAAATTTGGTTGGTGAACTGCATGGTGGCGCACTCTGCTTTCACCAGATGATGATCCCAGAGCGCCTCACGTCTGCTGCTGGCTGCTTGGGGGTTTGGGGCGCACTTGATTTGGCGGTCCGATATTCCAACAAGCGCCGAGCGTTTGGCCAAGAAATCCGGAACTACCAGGCGATCAGTTTCAAGATCGCGGATTCCATTATGCTACTCGACGCTGCCCGAGCTTTAACGTACATGGCTGCCAGAGCTGTTGATGAAAACTATCCTAACGTCCGCCGACTGGTTAGTGAAGCCAAAAGATTTACCACAGAGGCCGCCTGGGATATCGTCAACAACGCCATGCAGATCATGGGCGGTATCGGCTATACCGATGTTTACCCCATTGAGCGAGCACTTCGAGACACCCGATTAGGGATGATCTGGACCGGTACCAGCGAAATAATGAATCTGATGATTCAACACGAATATTACAATGAGGTACTTGAACCGTCCTATGATCGCCGGAAAATAGAAAATGATGCCATGCGTCCAGATGATAGTGAACGGTGTTATACGGATGACGATATGCCACGGATTTTTGGTGATGGGATGGTTTAACGAAAAAGCTTTTTGGTGGGACTTCATATATCATCCTTTAATCCCCAGTCTCCCTCCTCTTTGCGCTTTAATCTGGTCGATTAACTCAGGAAATGGTGGTTTTTCTCTTCACATGTGATAAAATGCCAATGGATCACAGGGTAGGAGATTCAGTTATTCTGCATCATCCTGCTCCCTCAGGCTTTGCCCCCACTGACCAGTCGAGTTTTGGTCAGTGGGGGTTTTTTTATCCGCATTGACCAGACCAGATATCTTGTGCCAGAGTAAATTTCAGCGGAGTGTCAATTAAGGGATGTAATGTAAAATTTGCTTCCGCCATCCCTGGCTCCTACCTAAACATCTCTAGTTTTTACTCAGTAACACCTCCAGTTTTTACCCCGTCTCTAGGATTTTATTACCAAAAAAATCAGATTTATTCCGATTTTTTAAATCCCAAGACTTTGCTAATGTTTAATATACTCTTCGGGGTCCATTTTGCCCCATCGCGCCTAAGTTGCCCTAATAATTGTGCCGATAATAAATTCCACCGTATCTCTTCTTCAGGAGTAAGTCATGAAGTGGAGTTTGCAGAAAATGCCCATATGAAGCCTCCAAGGGGATTTTGTGCCCCTCGGAGGCTTTTTCTCACCTGCGGTCCACCTGTAATGCAAATAGTTCACTTTCAAAGCCACGGGGAGTGAGCCAATACCGACTGCCTTTTTTAGGGAGTTGAGGTGAAAGAAAAAATGTGCCGTCGCAACTCCCGGGAGAACATTGTCTGTTTTGTTGGGAGCTTAAAAGATCAACTCAAGGAGAGAAAATTGGCAAGCCATGCACAGTGGACATGGAGAGCGCTGCATCGAAGGTAACCTCACGCGCCTCAACACGCATGAGGAGAGGAGCACGACATGCGACGCACAGCCTATAGGTGAGTTCTTCCGAATTACCTCCAGAAAGAAGTTCTAACAAATTCTTGAAGAGCTCCAAGATGACTCCGATGCCTGGCTCAACCACTATAACTACGAAAGAGTTCATTTAAACCGTAAAAACATGGGCTGCAAGCCCATTGAAAGGAGGGGCAGCCATGTCTAGAAAACGTATTTTCAGAATCCTCGCGCTTGCATTGGGTCTCAACCTCGCATTGACATTCGGTCTCAACCTGACTAGCGCTATAAGGGTGTACGCGCAGCCATCCGACTGGGACTGCCACATCGAGTGGGCGCCTATGCGCGACGGTGTGAAACTTGCGACCGAGGTGTACCTGCCTATCGGTCAGCCGGGACCCTTCCCTGTCATCCTGACGCGGAGCCCGTACAACGAAATCCCGCCAAATCCGGGGAGCGACTGCAACAACGCGCAGTATGGTTTTCTGGCTTCGAACGGATACGCCGTGCTCAACCAGGATGTTAGGGGCATGTACAGGTCCGAGGGGACCTTCAACGCAATGGTCCAGGAGGCCAAAGATGGCTACGATGCGATCGAATGGGCGGCAGCGCAGCCCTGGTCGACGGGTAAAGTGGGAATGTTTGGTGGCTCGTACGTGGGTCTCACCCAGTGGCAGCCAGCCATCCACACTCCTCCTCATCTTGCGGCAATGGCTCCCAGGATCACCGCATCGGACTACCACGACAACTGGACGTACGTGAACGCCGACTTTGATCTCTGGTTCGCACAGAGTTGGCTCCTGCTCACGTTCGCGCCGGAAACCTACAAACGAAACCTCATTGCTGAAGGCCTCACGCCGGAAGAGGCGAACGAACAGGTCAGTGAATGGATCACCCAGGGGCGCAGCGACATCCTGACCGAGTGGGTCTGGGAACTGCCGCTGAACAGTTTCGACGAGTTCCGGGACTTGGCCCCTTACTACTATGATTGGCTCGCGCACCCCACTTACGACAAGTTCTGGGCTAGACTCGACGTCGAAAAGCGCTACCCGCGCGTCACCGTCCCCACGCTGAACCTCGGCGGGTGGTACGACATCTTCCAAGTCGGAACTGTGCGCAATTTTAAGGGGATGCAGAAAGAGGGCGGCTCGCGCGCGGCACGGAAAGGGTCGAAGCTCATGATGTGGGCGACGTGTCACGCTTGTCCGGCCGGTACATTTGCCGGCGACATCGACTTTGGCCCAAATAACAATGTTGACCAGAACGCGCTCTACGTCCGCTGGTTCGACCGCTGGCTGAAAGGGATCAAGAACGGGATCGACACCGAGCCGGCTGTAGACCTCTTCGTCATGGTGCCGCCCGACGAGGGCACGGAAGGGAGTGGTTTCTGGGTCTCGGGCGACGATTTCCCGCTGCCGGGCACGCAGACCATGAAGTTCTACCTCCGAAGCCAAGGCCACGCTAACACGCGGTCGGGTGACGGCGTGCTCGTCTCCGCCGGGCATAATAAAGATGCCGACGATTATGATCGGTGGAAGAAGGATGCCTATCAATGGAAACATGCTTCCCATGGTAAGGGATATCGGGAGGACCATGGGCGAGATCATGACCAAAGCGCGGCCGACATGTTCGTCTACGATCCCAGCGACCCCGTGCCTACGCTGGGCGGCAACATGTGCTGCATCAACGACTTAAATCCGTCGGGAGCCTTCGACCAGTCGACCATCGAGACTCGCGATGATGTGCTGGTTTACACGAGTGAGCCGCTCACGCATGACTTAGCGGTTATCGGACATGTCAAGGTCAATCTCTGGGCCAGGTCGTCGACGCGGGACACAGACTTTACCGCCAAGCTTGTGGATGTGCACCCCGACGGATTCGCCCAGAACATCCTGGACCGGATTGTCCGTGCGCAGTTCCGCCACGGATCGAAGAAAAAGCCTTCGCTGATCCAGCCACAGAAGCCGTATGAGTATGAGATTGACCTGGGCTACACTGGAACAATGTTCAAGGCAGGGCATCAAATCCGTCTCGAAATCTCATCCTCGAACTTCCCCCACTATGCCCGCAACCTGAACACGGGGAAAGACCCCGCAACTAACGACCACATCAAGATCGCGAGGCAGACGATCATGCACGACTCGACGCATCCTTCGTATCTTGAGCTGCAGGTTGTCCCGAGCGTGACGATTCCATAGCCGTGAAGAGCGACGTGTTGTGGGAAGTGGATGAACACTCTCGACGATGGCGTCGTGGCTATGATGACTAAAGTATGACGCTGGCCACTCGAGAAAGTCTGGCGCCGATAACCTACAGGGGCAGAGTCAGCAATGACTCTGCCTTCTTTCTTTCCTTTTCCAGCTTCCAGTGTAGCGGGCATTATTCACTCTCCCTGATCGGCTAAGGGCTGCACTGATTACACCAAAAGCTTCACCGGGTACAAATCCTCAAATGATTGAATATTCCTGATCTTGGCGTATTTTCACATTGACATATATTAATTTATTTGCAATAATATTAGAGTGTTATAGGAAATATACTGCCAATCTTTGGTAAATATTTTCCCAGTTTCAGGTTTATGCAGTTGTCAATTTATACAGGGAAGTGAGGCGGAGTGTCTTGCTCCCGGGTTCACAAGATGCAGAATTATGCATAATCCGGATAGTCTACTATTGCCTAGCCAAGCTACAGAAAGGTAAACACGAAAAGCCAAGTGTCACAATAAAGACACAGCCAGGTTACCATCCAGAATAACTCAACCAGGTTTTTTCATCGCTGCGAAATATTTCATAAGGGCTTCCTACATATACTTCTACTAAGGAAGCGAGGTTTCAAGTGAAGAAGCTAAACCTTAGGAATAAGATAATCCTATGTAGCAGTCTAATTTCGGTTGTTATTCTTAGCCTTCTGATCAATGTCAACTGTGGAGGCCGAAGTGGTGATAATACCCCTATTAGCAAAGAAGGGATTTTCTTAGATAGCGCAGCAGAGGGAATAGAATATGAGACTGGCACTCAGTCTGGTATAACTGATTCTAGCGGAATGTTTAAGTATCGAGAAGGAGAAACAATAACTTTCTCTATTGGAGGTGTTATCTTAGGTAGCACTCTGGCCAGAGAAACTTTGACACCTATTGATTTGGTCGCTGAGGCAGTGGACGAAACCAATCCAATAGTTACCAATATGTGCAGGTTGCTACAATCTCTAGATAAGGATGGTAATCCCGATAATGGCATTACTATTTCTAGTGAGATTAGAGATGAAATGGAAGAGAAGTATATCGATTTCACTTTGAGCATAGCTGATTTCGAGAATCATCCTGATGTACAAAGTTTGTTACAGACGTTAAATGCGCTTGGAATATTTACTGACTCTGGCAATCGCGAGTTATGTACCGTAGAGCAAGCACGGAGTCATCTAAGACGAACTGTGAATTGTCAGGGTTTCTCCAGTGATGGATCAGGTTCTCTTCCCCTGGAGACTCACGTCATAATTGATGAAAGCTTATCCTGCAACCCCAGACTGATAAACCAACGGGTGTCAGCCGATTCGGAACAGGCTGAGATTGATACCATGGTTGCCGGAAACAATACTTTTGCATGGGAATTATACCACGAGCTCAAGAAGCATACTGAAAACCTACTCTTCTGCCCTTATACCGTCTCAAAGGTTATGTCTATGACTTACGCCGGTGCACGTGAGGAGACAGCTCGCCAGATCCAGCAAGCTATGCACTTTGACCTGGAGGACGAACTTCTACACGCCGCTTTTAACGGTTTGGATCTTTCACTCAAGCCTAAGGAGTCCGCCGCAGAGGTAAATGCAGGACTGACGGTGCTGGATACGGACTCAGGCGCTTGGGGTCAAGTTGGCTATGCCGTAAAGATTGACTTTTTCAATCTCTTAGCAGCATACTATGGTTCTCCGCTTCAGGGTCTTGAGTTCAACGGAACACCTTGGGATGCCGATAGCGCCATCCAAGAGTGGATTAGTAGCCACAGTAAGAGCTTTATTCCCAACGCAACCAGCTCAGTGACTAGGCTGGTTAGATTGACTTTCGCTGCCGCCGCGGCAGTTGATAGTGCTTGGAAAGAGCCGTTTGACCCCGATTTGACTTTCGAAGGTTCATTCAACACGCTCGACGGACAAGTGGTTACAGCCCCAATGATGACCCAGACTGGTTTCTTCCCTTTTACCCAGGAAGAGGGCTATAAAGCAATTGAACTATCTTTGGAAAACAGTAGCTTAGCCATCATGCTCCTTCTTCCCGACTCTGGCTTTTATCATGAGTTTGAAGACGCCATGGACCGTGCTGAGCTTGAACGGATCGCGGGTCGGCTTGAACCACGGGAGCTGTTTTTGAAACTGCCGAGGTTTAACTTCGCCGCCACCGAGTGCTTAAATGATGCACTTTACGAAATGGGAATAACTGAGGCTATGGCCGAAGGCTTTGCGGATTTCTCTGGGATCAACGAGAACAATAAACTGTACATTAACGGCAGCAATTACAATGCAACCATCTCAGTCGCTGAACGCGGTGTGCAGGCGGGCGCCTCAACTACTACTACCATTGCAAGCAGCGAAGAAATGCCGGAACCTGGAAATGGGGTTATCACTGTAGTAACCATACCCCCTGGTTTCCCTGTCATTGGTCCTCCCATTACGACGGTTCCTTTCTCCCGTCCCTTCATCTTCGTACTCAGAGATACTCGGTCCGGTGTCATCCTTTTCATCGGCCGGGTATTGAATCCCGCTGAGGAGCCTTCATAGAAAAGAATCTCATAGTTAAGGTCAAGATCAGCCAGAGTTGAACTTAAGGGATGTAATCCACACAAAATCAGTGGTGTACTAGGAGTTTAGCTAACTTTATCAGATCTTCATTCGATGTCTTCCTAGAAACAAGAAAAGTTGAATAGTGCGTTTTTTCTCTTTGACTTGAATTTGGGATTGATCATAACATACATAAGATGGCTCTGGTTTAAAGCAGACCAAAGGCAGACATCGGGTGGAGAACAAACCTTAAGATGTACTTACTAATTTCTTGAGAAAGCGCTGTTTAATGAGTAAGAAGCCCTTCATATCAACTTCCATTTTCTTGGGTTCGCTGTTTTTTGACGTTGTGTAGGGCTCGCAAGAAACTTGTTACTTCCTACTGGCCCCGACTACCACTTCGACTACCCACTCCCACTCCTGCCACAACTGTAATTCGAAGAGTTTCTGGCCTGAACATCTAATTAGTGGCAAGCTCCCAAGCTAAGGTCTGCGTTAATTCGCGCAAGAGGAGGTATGACCATGAATGTAACACACGAGGAAGTACTCAGACGGAAGAAACTGCCCGATGTAGGGCAAATAGTCCGTAGCAAAAGGTATGGAACTCTTTGGAGAGTTATGGAGAAACGAGAGATTTGGCAAAACATCGCCGATGACCCAGTGTCTGGTCAGCCTCGCATGATTCCGGCTATTTATCTTGCCTACTGGAGAGTCCAAAGGGGAGTGATGCCAGGGATAGGAAAGATGTTCGGATATGCATATACTCTCCACGATAATACTTTTGAGGCGAACTGGGAAATTGCCGAAGGAGAATAGGAAGACAAACTCTTCTTCGATGATGCACAGTTGTCACTGACAGACGATAAGGGTAGGAGCAATCGTTGGCCGTGATTACCATTTCCAGGAAATATGCTTCAGGTGGCAGAAAACTTGATAAGCTCGTGTCGAGAAGACTCAACTACGACTACGTTGACAAATATTATTTTCAAATGCTCGCTTAAAAGCTTCATGTTTCTGAAAGGACTTTAGAATCTTTCGAGAGAGGTAGACCCTATTGGATATCCGATGCTTTTACAAAATTCTTCAGTAAGTATTACATAGAGAGAATCGTTGGATACGACAAAACCGTAGTGGAAGAAAGCGAATATCAGGATGGACTAAGAAATCTCCTCCTTGGGCTGGCTGAAAAAGATAATGTGCTGATTGTTGGACGGGCGGCATACTTTAATCCCCACTTCTCCTCTTGAGACCAAGTTACAATATCTTGGTTAAAACTAAAAAAGTGCGGAGTTTTTGGCTCCGCTTTTTTCTTCTCAACATTTTGTGTCTGAGTCAAGACGAGCATAAGTGTAAATTAAGGGACGTAATTCACAGTCTACACCTTCCCCTTTAGGTAAGCCTATTGATCTGAAAAATGGTGGTTTTACGTATTGCTCAAAACGGCCTTTCACCCTAAGCTGAAATTAGCGAGACCATCGGCTGTCATTCATACACAAGAGATTCTATCATGAGGCAGATGGAGTTTTTTTGCCACTTTTGATTCCATCCTGCCTGCCCTATATTGGATCTGTTTGTCCGGAAGAGTGTATGGACGAAAAAGGAGAAGGCTGATATGGAAAAGAACAGAATGAAAAGTTTATTAGTGTTGGTCTCTGCAATTCTTATAATGGGATGTGCATCAGGCCCCCTTACTAGATTGCCTACTATAGAGGACGAGAAACGATCTGGAGAGGTCACATTAATTCGTACTAGCAATTTCATTGGGGTAGCAGTTAGCTACATAATAACTTTGAATGGTGCCGAAATTTTTGGCATTCGATCAGGACAATATACTAAGTTTAAACTCAATGAGGGCGAATATGAGATAGGGGTAAAATGCTTTGGAGGATCTGGTTCAACTTGGAGGTTGGATTCAATAAGATTCAACGCTACTTCCAATAGCAATTCATATTTCTTGGTCAGTCCAAACTATAGTTGCGCCGGTATAAAACAGATAACTGAAGCAGAAGCTCTAAAGAGAATCCAAAATAGCAAATACATCAGCATGGAGCAACAATAGGATAACTTCAACGTTTATTTTGAGTGTCTACAAGAATCTTGCAGGAACAAGATGAATATCAAAGTATTATTGAGGACGTCAAAAATCGCCATCCTTTCTGTGCTCTTCCTTTTTGGCTGTGCCGCTCCAGGTCGTGGCCCGCTAGTTGTCACGGATCGGCCTGCACCTGATGTCCGTCTAGGTCCGGAGATACAATTACTGGATGTGCCGATACAAAAAATCAGTGCAGCGATTGACCAGGATGGTCGCGTTCATGTCCTCGCTTTGGCATCAAAACCTCCCGAGCTCTATCATCTCGTTATCGGCATGGAGGGTGTGTTAAAGCGAGAGGTTGTAACTAGCGCGGACTCTTGTGATCACCTCGATATTGCATTCGACGGTTCAGGCAACCTGCACGCTCTAGTCGATGAAGACCATTTCGTGCTGCAGGATGGCGCATGGCAAACGCTTCAAAAACACCACTGTATTAAGTTCATTCGCGGCGGGGAAGACCTTTACTGCCTTTCTCGTCTAGAGGGTAAGGATGTCGGGGCGCCTGGCAATTGGGATTGGTATTTTATCGCTGGTGGCGGCTATGGGGGGGTGGGTTGTTGTTTAATTCCGTGGCACTCTCACCCCGACAAACTTGTTCTCGCTAGGAAAACCCCCGAAGGGTGGTCGAAATTGGCGCTGCTAGACCCGGAGACGAAATATGAAATGAGGTATGCTTCAATCGCAGCAGACAAAAGCGGAACACTGCATGTTCTCTACAAGACTGATGAAGGAGGTTCTCTCCGAAATGAGCAATGTGCTTATGCGAAGATAGAGCCAATGACCTCGAAGAAGGCCTCCAAAAGCAAACAAAGTTATAGTTCGGATCACGAGGAGGTACCTCCCACTTTTACCGAAATCTCCGGACAAGTTCTCGTCACAAGGAGCAATCCGTCGCTCTTATCGTGCCAAGACATCGCCGTTGACCCCGAGACTGGAGCTGCCCTCATAGCAATAATGGAAGGCTACGGCTACGGTGAGCGTTTTCAGTCATACAGTCGCATTATTGAAGACGGCAAAATCGGTTGGAACGTCCTGATGTACGATTTTGATGGTATGATAGATGTGGAACCAGGTGGGGAAGGGCGTTTTCTCGCGCTTGGTGTTTGGTCGGACCGAGCCAACACAACTTACATTTACTACCTCGAATACGGCGATGGCATGTGGTCTGCCCCGGTAGAATTAGGAAATAACCTCGACTGGTTAGGAAACGTAGCATTCTTATCTGATCTCGACCGCCGTGCCTTAGCTCTTTGGACCAAAAAAGACGGCAGACCTGTCGCTCGATGGATTGAAAGGTGAACTTACTTCTGTTGATGCTAGAATTTCGATACTTTAATCCCCAGTTTGCTATTCGACAGCTAGCCACTACACATAGTTGTAGATAATTGCCGCATATCAAATTTAAGGTGTCAAGAAGGAGAAACAGAGCAGCCGAGATCCCTCAGAGATCCCGTCTGAAGCGCAACGGCAGCGGGGGACACTGAAACCTTTGTTGGTTGTGAGATCACTAGTGACTGTGGCTCAGCTGACCACAGGCTGCCATGATTCCAGTACCGCGGCTTTGGCGTACGGTGACGGTCAGATGCTTTTCCTGGAGTATCTTTTGGAATTCTTCGACTCTACTGGGTGAAGGAGCTTTGAATTCAGCCCCGGGGTACTCGTTGAAGAGGATGAGATTAATCTTGGCCCGAAGTCCTCGCAAAAGTCTGGCCAGCTCCTGAGAGGCCTGGGGAGAGTCATTAACCCCCCCGAGGAGAAGATACTCGAAGGTGATCCGGTTGCGCCGCGGCAGTTCCAAGCTGCGGCAGGCCTTCAGTAATTCCTCCAGAGGATAACGTCTGTTGATGGGCATGATACGAGATCTTGTTTCGTTGTCTGGACCGTGCAGGGACACCGCCAGTTTTATCGGGAAAAGACTGCTCAGTCTGAGCATCTCTGGAATCAACCCCACGGTGGAAAGGGTAATTTTTCTGGTGGAGAAATTAAGGCCTTGGTCTGAAGTGATACTTTCCAAAGCTCTGAGCACCTGCTCCAGGTTGGCGAGAGGTTCTCCCATGCCCATGAATACCAGATTGGTCAGCCTTTCTCTCTCCCCGAGCTCCTTACGGGCTGCACAAATCTGATCAACTATCTCACCGGCTGTGAGATTCCGGCGGAAGCCGTCCCGTCCGGTCAAACAGAAGCGACAACCATAGGCACAGCCGACCTGGCTGGAGAGGCAAAGGGTAAGCCTATCTCCCTCGTCAATCAGCACACTTTCAATGGCCTCCCCATCATGAAGTCGCAGTAAAAGCTTTCGCGTCCCGTCAACATCGGTCAAAACCTTTTGTCGTTGGACCGAGGAGATGTGCGCGTTCCTCGCGAGCCAACCGCGAAAGTCCTTACTCAAATCGGTCATTACCTGAAAATCTTCGGCGTTGTGAGCGTAGAGCCACTTGAGCAGTTGTCTGGCTCGGTAGGCAGGCTGTCCCCCTTGCTGGGCCCAGAGTTCCAGTTCGGCGGGGGTAAATTCTTTCAGAAAAACAGGCTCGCTCATTTCCGTTTTACCTGATATTCATCGTTTACCCGGTCTTGCAAACAAACCAGATTAAACCTGGCGACACTTCCGTCATCGAACCATTTCCTGCCAATTTCTTGGCAAGTGCTGCAACTTTTTCTGGGAATCACGATGGCCAGGAGGTGATTCTTGGTGTCGGCATAGGAGTCGATCTTTAACACCCCGGCACAATCTCTGCAGATTCGAACAACTTCTTTTTGTTCCTCAATGATGTTATCTGTATCGTAGAAAATGGTCTTGCTTCGTTCAAGAAACTCCTTGCCCTCCAGATACTTCTGACGTTTTGCCCCGCATTTCTTCCTTTCCTCCAGCAGAAAGTCACAGGTGGTTACTATAGAGGCCCTCACCTCATCAGTCTGGCTAATCTCTTCCGGATGGTAATCCGGCTCCCGTACCCAGGAATAATCGATCCCGGCAAGTGCCAAAATAATCCCGACATTTACATAAGGCAAGGCCCCCTCAATGGAGTATCCGCCTTCGAGCACGGCGATGTGAGGCTTGAGCTTGTCCGTTAGTTTTGCATAACCCTGGGCGCTGAAGTTCATGGCAGTAATGGGGTCAGTATAATGATTGTCCTGGCCTGCAGAGTTGACAATAATCTCGGGCTGGAACTCTTCTAATAAAGGTAAAACCACCCGGTCCAGCACATAGAGAAACCCTTCCTCAGAAGTCCTGGGTGGCAGCGGTATGTTTACCGTTGATCCGAGAGCATTGGGACCACCCATCTCCCGGGGAAAGCCGGAACCAGGATAAAGGGTGCGACCATCCTGGTGCATACTAATAAAAAGAGTGTCCGGGTCATGCCAGTAGATGTCCTGGGTACCGTCTCCGTGGTGGCAATCAGTGTCCACAATAGCCACACGGTCCACCCCGTAGGTTTGCCGCATATGCTCTATCATGATGGCTTCGATGTTGATGTTACAAAACCCTCGAGCACCGTGGACAACCCGCATGGCATGATGTCCCGGCGGCCTCACCAGAGCGAAACCGCAATCTACCTTGCCTTCCAGCACTGCGTCAGCAACGGTAATGCATCCACCGGCAGAAATATGGTGGCTTTCGGTAACAACGGCTTCCACTTTCGGCACACAAAAATGGACACGCTGTACCTCCTTACCGCTCGCCAGCAAAGGATTGAATTCCATCAACCCCTCAATGTCCAAAATACCCTCTTCGAAGATCTGGTCCTGAGTGTAAAGCAGACGTTCTTCCCTTTCTGGATGGCTCTCGCTGATAGCCCAGTCAAAGGCCGGGAAAAAGACCAGACCCGTTTTTCTCTTAGCTTTCATGCGGTCGCCTCACTATAGGACCTGATAAGACCCGGCTTGACTTGAGCCCTCACCCGGATACTCCTTCCCACGGGGTAGAATTCCTGGACCATTCTGAATTCCTGATCCTCCAACAACTCCATTTTCAGATCTTCTTCGGAGGCTCCCAACCGCAAAGCCTTCTTCCGTAAAAGGTTAAAGGCAATTTTGATCACTTCCTGTTTGGTGGCTCTCCAGTCGATTTTATCCACATAGCCCTCTTCCGGGGCAATAACATAGCGACGATTGGTGTCAGCCATTACTGTCACCTCACAGGTGGTCCTGGCCATAGCAGCGCCGATGGCGTTGGCCACATCGTAATCAACCGGTACTCGAGCCTGCCAACCACTCATAATCTCCAACCGTGGAGCAAGCTCTCTGGCGGGACCTCCGATTACGATTAAGCCTGAGGGTTTCACCTGTCGTCCTTTTAGCAGTTCGTGAATGGTATAAACCGGCTGCTGGTTAACTCGTTCCACCAATGCGTGTACCGCCTCGAGAATCAAAGCGCAGGTTGTGGAAACCACTTCTTCAGCTGTCTCCTCCAAGTTTTTACCCATTCTCTCCGCCAGCCTGCGAATTCCATCGATAGCTCTCTGCTTTTGTCCACCTGCAGCCAAGCCCAAAGCAATCAAAGCGTCAGTCGGAGTTGGCTCCGGTCCTCCATGGGCAAGAGCTCGGCCCTTTCTCTCAGGTCCGACTTTGAGTTCTCCACCTTTGAGCCGGACCCAGCTGTCTCCGCCAACACCTAAAGAAAAAGTTCGGAGACCACGCACCAGAGTGTTGTACCCCCCCATCCTTATTCCCAAAGGCTTTAGTAGAGGCACCCCATCTACCAGTATAGCTATGTCTGTGGTGGTGCCGCCGATGTCCAAGACCACCTCTTCCTTGGTCCTGTCTGCAAAGGTGAGCGTACCCATAACACTGGCCGCCGGTCCCGAGAGGATGGTCTCCACTGCGTATTGCCCCGAAACCTCCTGGGCCATTGTGCCTCCGTCTGCTTTGAGTATCTCCAATGGTACCTGAATCCCCTCTTTCTCCATACAGCCTCTCGTTGCCTGGTAGAACTTGCGGCTAATTGAGGTCACCGCAGCATTCAGGTAGGCGGTGGCAATTCGTCGGCCGAAGTTGAGATGGCCGGATAGTTTGTGACCCAGAGTAACACTGTCAAAGTTGTCCGCCAACAAATCGCCCATTTTTAACTCGAGACCTGGATTTCGGACGCTGAATTTACTCACCAATGCCAGATTGCGAACGTTTTTGGATTGCAGTTCCTTGCCGATCCCTAATACTTCCCCCTCATTGATGGGCACCACCTCTACACCTCTGTGATCAACGGCACCACTTACGGGAAAGTAGTGGTCGCCTATGACGTAAGCCCACGGATTAATCCCCGGCCCACTGGCAACAACCACTCCTACCGGCTCTATTCTCTCCTGCACAATGGCATTGGTGGCCAGGGTTGTGCTAACCACTACTCGCTCAATGGATTGAGCCCTTAGGCCTTGTATTGCTTCAAAAATTCCAAAGCAGACCGTTTGGAGAAGATCTTCTTCGTCAGTGAGTAGTTTGACCTTGGAGACGATCTCTCTACCCTGAATGACCACCACGTCAGTATGTGTACCACCAACATCCAAGCCAATAATCATCAACCACCTCTGCAGTAAATGACTGGACTGTTTACCGGCTAGCAAAGATAGCAGATACTTCTGGGAGAGTCGAGAGCAATTAGATTTGGGATTGCAGATTGTGGATACAAGATGCTGGATGCTGGATTTGGCAGGCAGAGACACCTGATTCTCGAACTCGAAATCCTAAACATCAAGTACGAAACAAATCCGAATGATCAAAATTTAAATGACCAAAACAGGAAAGACTAAAATTCATTCCCAAGTTTTCGTTTGGGACATTGAAGAATTCGGATTTTGCATTTGTTTCGGATTTCGATATTCGGATTTCGGATTTACCCTCATACTCCATGCCCCATGCTCTATGCTCTATGCCTTCCCCAATCTGCAGTCTACAATCTACAATCTGTCAGAGGGATTTTTTGCCGTTGAGTTTTTGGGCGAGAGCATAGACCGTGTCGGCGTAATAGGTGCTGCGGTTATAGTAGAGGAGTACATTTTTCTTCTCTTTATTACTCTTGGCTTTCTCCCAGCGATGTGCTCGCAGGAAAGCGGCAACGCTGAATATGGCGTCATGATGGTTGAAGAGATCTATGCGGCCGTCGCCATCTCCATCCCGTCCATAGTATTCAACATTGGAGGGCATGAACTGCGGTATCCCAATTGCTCCCTCACTGGATCCCCGCACACTGAAAGGGTCGATGTTGTTGTTTTTAAAGTAACCGATTAAAGCCTTGAGCTCTCGGTAGCCTCGGGCGGCCCGCGTTGTCAAACGTTTGGATATCACCTCCGGCGATTGCATATTGCGTTGTTCCTCGGAGAGACTGGCGAGGACCTTCTTCCGAATCTCACCTTCTTCCGAGGCTGCCATGGTTGAAAGGACATTTACCGCAACATACTTGCCCGAGTAAGTGCCTAGAGCGGTCTCCACCATAAGAACGGCAACCACTACCTCCGGCTCCACCCCGAAACGCTTTTTGGCCCTCTTTAGGGTTCGGCTGTAACGCTTCAGGTAACGGGCTGCTTTATTAACCGAATAGGACGAGAGAAACTGTCCATAATCAAGGGTAGCTTCACTGCGGACGAGGTTGCCGGCTACAACCTCGAGTTCCACCTGCGCCTTGGGATCCCGGTATATCGATTTGACTAGGTTAGCGTCGACCCCGTCAGCGATAAGTCGTTCCGGCAAATTACCGAAAAGGCTCTTCGCACCGCAAACACCAACAGGTGCAAAAAGAATCGACAACAACACAACAGTGAGACAAGTTCTCGCCCATTTTTTCATACCTGTCGTCAACCTAATAATAGCCATGCAACTTTTCTCCGGTCCGCTAGAACTTCTTTGTAGTAGCTAGAATGATAATCAGCTTCGCTCTGGATGTCATTACAAGTCTGCACAAAATGCGCCAATAATTGCTGGTTCCCTCTCCTTTGCCTGAAAATTTACCAATCTCTAGAGGTCTCGATAACTCTGTCATAGTAGACCTCTGTAGTCCACAGAGGTTGGAGTTTATGATCTAATCATTTACCAGACCAAGCGCGCGGAGTTCACCTTGACACCCGATAGCGTCTCTGGCAAGGTATGCCGCAAATTCTTGCCTCAAAACAGAAGGGATGGTATGGCGATGAAAAGTTATCGTAAGGAACTGTGGTTCGAAGTGCCCTCCCGTCGGGCCTTCATCAACATTACTCCCCAAGTTGAACAATGTTTAAGGGAGAGCGGCATCAGAGAAGGACTGGTTCTGGTTAATGCCATGCACATAACCGCCTCAGTTTTCATTAACGACGATGAAGCCGGCCTGCATCACGACTACGATGTTTGGCTTGAAAAACTGGCACCTCATGAGCCCGTTTCTCAGTACCGCCACAACGTGGGAGAAGACAACGCTGACGCCCACATGAAGAGACAAATTATGGGCCGAGAGGTAGTGGTCGCTGTGACAGACGGCAAGCTTGATTTTGGCACCTGGGAAAGAATTTTCTACGGTGAGTTTGACGGACGTCGGCGCAAGCGTGCTTTGGTCAAGATCATCGGCGAATAGGCAATTATCATTAGAGGGTAGTTCAACCACAGAGCATACGGAGCCCACAGAGAAGTCAATTTGTCGATAGGTACACTGGTCAAACAGTTAGAACTTGTCCGATGTATCGATTGCTCTATTTGATGATCTTACTATTTGACCCTTTAACTACTCTAATGATTTCCTCGCTGCGCTCTCTGTGGTTCACCCATCTCTTGGCTATAAGTCCCATACGTACGGTTAAGGGAGTAGGAGATGAAACTTTTTGGAGACGAAGAGGTAAGGCAATTTCTGGCTTCCCACGGTCTGGAAAAACAGATCCACAGTTTCACCAACAGCACGGAGAACGCTTATCTTGCGGCTGAGGCCCTGGGGGTCGAACTGGCCCAGATCGTCAAATCGGTGGTCTTTCTGGCAGATGGGAAACCGGTTTTGGTTCTCATGTCCGGAGATATGAATGTTGACACCAAAAGACTCAAAAATCTCCTTGGAGCAAGAAAAATTAGGATAGCCGATGCTGAAACTGTTCGGAAAATAACTGGTTATCCCGTTGGCGCTGTGCCGCCGGTGGCACACCGGCAGGGCATACCCACTTATTTGGATGAAAGCCTGAAACGCTTCTCAGAAATCTATCCGGCAGCCGGTACGACCCAGAACATGTTTACAACCAACTTTGACGAACTGTTGAGACTCGCCGCTGCAGAGGTTGTCGACCTTGCAGCACCGAAGAAGAAACAGTAAGGGGTGAGCGAAAAGCAGTAAGGAGTAACAAAATACTGTCTTTGCCTGATTGAAGCAGCCGCTTAATTATGATTATAAGTTCATAGGTGTTCAGAACTGTAAAATTTCATCTCCTTTAACACTCTTTTCTCTTTAACCAATGTTCTACCGGGCAAGACGGCAGAGGGCAACATGGATCGGTGGGGTTTTTCTAGTCCCCTTCCCCAGTGGTGAGAAAGTACTCACCGGCCCAAAGCTCACCGCTCAGGGGCGGTTTTTTCTCTCGAGTTTTGAAAAGGCTGGTTGTTTTTCCGGTTGACGGGATTTCAAGATCGAGTATATCGTGTTTGAAGAAGATTGGAACTGAAGGGGGAAACGAACCAGCACCATCCACAAGCTGCGGCTTATTCTACCGGGCCGCTGTTAAGGGGTGAAGCGCATCCGAAGGAACTTTTGAAAAGGAGGAAGGCTATGTCAGTAGGCACTTACAAAGTAATTGAACTGGTGGGATCCAGCGACGTCTCTTGGGAAGAAGCAGCCAAAAACGCTGTGGCAACTGCAAGCAAAAGCCTGAGGGATTTAAGAATTGCTGAGGTAAAGCAACTGGATATGAAAATCGAAGAAGGCAAAGTTACCGGCTTTAGAGTAAGATTAAATCTGTCTTTTAAATATGAAGTAAAGTAATGACGGTGAGGGGACTTGGGAAAACCGCCCGAGCCAACATATTACTATCAGTTGACCGATTGAGCATTCATCCTTTTTCAATCTAAGCCCGGATGTTTCATGAATAACCTGCTGCGACCACGGATATGGCCGTCCTTCCTGGCGTCCTCGGGTGTCGGCTCCTGTGACGTACCGTTCAGGTACGCCTCGGAACCAATCCCGCGGTAGCGCGGGACGGTTGCCAGGTGGCACGGCCATCTTCATGGTCTCGCGACTGCGATTCATGAAACATCCGGGCAAGGGGTTGCTCATGGATCGTTCGGAGATTATTTATCTGCTGGAAAGCTGCGAGTTTTTCAAGGGATTGAACCACGACAATCTCGAGGAAGTGGCGAAGCTATGCACTGTGGAAGCCCATGCAGCGGGAGACCACATATTTCGCCAAGGAGATCGGGGAGAGCAGATTTACATAGTTGCTGAAGGCAATGTTTTTTTGGAACGATCTGTAGATCTCGGGCTGCGAAAAGGAACTGCCACTATAGGAATGCTGAGCAAAGGAAAAGTTTTTGGCTGCTGGTCCACCCTGCTGAATGAGGAACATACCCTCATGTCTTCGGCTCTCTGCCGGAAACCAACAACTGTCCTGGCCATAAGGGGTCCGAATCTCAGAAAAATTATGCTCAAAGACAATGTGTTGGGTTTTAATGTTATGGAGAGGTTCTGTTTTTTGCTTAGGGACAGGCTGAAAGGCGCCTATGAGGCCATGGAAGAACTTTGAGGAATAAAGGCTAACAGCGTTAGAGAGGTGACATGCAAAATAAAACCGTGACTTTGAGGCTTGTTAGTTTGACTCTGGCTGTAATTTGGTCCTTAGCTGGAACTGCGCTGGCGCAGGAGCGACTGGTGCCCAAAGTTGATAACTTCATCCTTCTCATAGATAAATCGGGCTCCATGTTTCTAACGCAGCAAGGCACAGTTTCAACCAAAGCAGAACTGGCCAAGGGAATACTCCAGGAGATGAACAAACTTATTCCCGAGCTCGACTATATAGGAGCGATACAATCATTTCCACCCAGTGAAATCCTGATTGGCCCCACACGATATGATCGTAATTCCTTCGGAAAAGCCATAGACAGCCTGCCGGTAAAAGGAAACATCTTTGGCAACCGGACGCCCTTAGGAACGGGAATCCTCGATTTGGGCGAGATTCTAAAAAATATGGCTCAAGGCAAAACGGCGATCATTATCTTCACCGATGGCGAGGAAAACCTCGGGGTCGAAGCGCTCGAGGCAGAAGACAGCTTGCGAGCAAGATACAGTAATCTGTCGTTTGATCTTGTCTCCATGTCTGATAAGGAAAAAGAAACGGCAACTCTGAGAGAACTCAGTGAACGTAGCAATGTGTCCCAACACGCCAAGAGGGATGGAAGTGGACGCCCAGGGATGCCCTTTGGACAGTGATGCTGACGGAGTGATCGATTATTCAGACAAATGCCCCGGTACTCCGCCTGGAGTACCTGTTGACAGTTCCGGCTGTCCTCCCGACAGTGACGCTGACGGCGTGCCGGACTATTTGGACCAATGCCCCAGCACTCCCGTGGGGGCCACTGTGAATGAGGTGGGATGTTGGTCCCTCAAGGCGACCATGCTCTTCGACAGCAACAGCTCCTACCTAAAAAAAGAGGCCGATCCACTCTTGGATGAAGTGGTTTCCATCTTGAAGAAAAATCCACAGATAAAGGTGGAAATCCAGGGATATGCAGACAACACCGGGACTGCCCATTACAACCAGTGGCTGTCTGAAAGGCGAGCTAAAAGAGTAATGGATTACCTGGTGAGCAAGGGTATTAATCCCGAGCGGTTGCAAGCCAAAGGATATGGCTCCACCCGGCCGGTGGCATCAAACGCCACGGAAGAAGGAAGGGCTCAGAATCGCAGAGTGGAGTTGAAACGTATGCCCTAGAACTCCATACATCCACCGATTCATTGATCGAATCTCTTTGGATGAAGGAAAAGAGCACCACATCTGAAAGGAGAGCTCGTAAGGGCTCCATACCTCTTGCGAGAATTCGGAGTATCCTCTTTGTTTGTACTGGCAACACCTGCCGCAGCCCTTTGGCCGAAGGGTTTCTCAAAAAATTGCTGGGAAGGAGTTCCCTCGTCCGAATGGAGGTTGGTTCTGCGGGACTCACCGCTTTACCGGGCAGTCCCGCATCTTTCCAAGCTCTACGGGTGGCCCGGGAAAACTCACTCTCTCTGGAAAAGCACCAAGCCCGCCTTGCCACTCCGGAGCTCATTGACCAAGCAGATCTGATAGTGGTCATGGAACCCGGACACCGACAGCTGTTGCTTGACCGCCACCCACAAGCAGCTGACAAGATTTTGCTCCTCCGGCATTTTGCCCGCTATGGTTCCCAGGAACGGGGAATTCCTGATCCATACGGTCTCAACCTGGAAGTCTATCGTTTCTGTTTTGAGGATATCAAAGAGTGCGTGGAGTCACTACATGAGTGGCTCCTCGAAGCAGGACAAGGGGAGTAATCACTGGGCAAGAGGTAATGGCTGGCAGAGAGCATAAAGCTAAGTCAAACCGTTCAAGCCGTTCAAATCGTTCAAATCGTAGAAACCGTAAAAACCGTAGAAGTCGTAGAAATCGTTAAATTAACTCACAGCTGATTGCTCACAGCTCACAGGGGCAAAACCGCCGAATAACTAATAACGAATAACGGATAACAACACCGCCAGTTGCCAGCTGCCAACTGCCCGCTTTCTTCTGTCCTCTGTCGTCTGACTTCTGACCTCCGACCTCCGACTCCATGCCCTTTGCTCTATGCCCTATGCCTCTCTGCAATCCGAAATCCGAAATTGCCATATACTCTTTGCCATATAAGCCATTTGTGCTAGAGTTGGCAACATGGCCAAGAAGAACCCGTCTCAATACCTCTATCGCTTTTTTCACCCTATCCAGGTCCGCTTTATCGAAACCGACCAGCAGGGACATGTGTTTTTTGGCCACTTTCTAACCTATTTCGATGTGGCCCTTACCGAGTACCTAAAAGCAATTGACTTCAGCTACGATAAATTCTTGCAGGCTGGGGTTGATTTTTATTACGTGGAGTCACACTGCCAGTATCTTGACCGGGCTTTTTTTGACGAGATCCTCCACGTGCATGCCTGCGTGGATAAAATAGGCAATACCAGTTTCACCTTTGACTTCTCGATCTTCGAGTCGGAAACCCAGCGGTTTATTGCCAATGGCCACATTGTTGCCGTGGCCGTTGATTCATCTACGTCAAAACCCATTCGTGCACCAGAGCGTTTCCGCCAAGCAGTGGCTCGTTTTGAGGACGGTCACGCCCAGACCAACCTAAATCGGGCTGGTAGTTAACTGGGTGGGGTGATTATGGACAATGAGGAGCTTTTTGAAAAACTAGCATTTGAGGTCGCCGACTGGGAACATTCACCTTATTATCTGCCGGAGGAAGAGCTATTCGATCTCGAACGTTTTTTGCTGGACCACCATGCCCATGCCTTTAAAGAGGAGCTTGAAGAGACCTACGGCAGACCTCTGAATGAAAAGTTCTGGTCCCGCTCTCTCGCCTACCAGCGGCTGAAACGGACGCGGGTGGTGGTGAAAGAGATGGATGCCGAGCAGGAGAGGAAGCGAGTGGAGTTTGCCCAGTCTCTAGAAGAAAACCGAGAAAACCGTGAGCAACTCTTGAGAGAATTGAGGGCAAGTCAGCGGAGAAGCCAACTTAAAGTCATACCTGGTGGGCGAAATAACTCATCAAAGTGAAGAACCCGGGCCCTTGCCATCTCCAGAAGGATTTCCATGGTCTTCTCCACATGCCGCAAAATTCCGGAGTAATGGAATGGTGGAGTGACGGTGGAGCCTGGCAAGGTACCAAATTCCAAGGAGTAAATCTTGAGGTTTCAGGTTTCAGAAATGATAAATCTGGACACTGAAGCCTGAATACTGAGACCATGGTCGTTTCTCCAGCCAAAGTCATTGGAACTTGACCTAGGCCATTAAAAATCCCCTCACCCCCTTTGGCAAAGGGAGGAAAAGGGGAACTGCCAAAAAGTTGGTTTTACTTTATAGGGGAAGGCTGGCAAAGGTGATCAGGTTCCATGGCGACCCTGCCGCAACCTGCGCAGGAATATTTCATGGCCGCCAGTTTGTCCCTGCACATATGCTTGGTATCTGCCTTGGGAGCACCGCAGAAGCTGCATTTGGCCGCATCTCCACAAGGATTGCATAGATGTCCAGGTTCACTTGCAACTGCCCCACAATTTTTACAGGTGTAAGCCATAATCGTTCTCCTTTCACTGGTCCACTAAAAATCTCAAAACCATTTTTCCATGACAGCCTAACAATATCCTTAAGTACGAAACCTGAGATGTCAACCTTGCCTCACCTAAATCTCCGCTCCATCCATCGTTTCTTCGCCTTCCCTCCGGCCTCCGGTTCTCGGTCTCTTGAGAGTCTTCGACTCTAAGAGGGGTTAACTCCTTTACTGGCAGGAGCCTCAGGCCCGCACCCTATGCGATATCTTCGACAAGAAACATCTGCGACAAGTGGGTCCCTGGCGACCCATTTCTAATTTGTCTTCTGTTCAGTGACGATTGAGTTGAGCAAATTATTCCCTACCTCAATGGTGCAATGAGAAATGGTCAACGGGAAATGACAGATGCTCTGGCTTAATTATTGCAGACATAAGCCCGTGATCTTGCGCTTGTTTTCTCTGCTCAATGTCCAGGATGTTACAAATAAAGGAGATGAGTTATGCTCACCAAGGAAAAGGTCGCGGCAATCTTCAAGAGTGTTGTCCGTATTTTCCCCGGTATGCCTTCCTACCAGGAGCGAGAGGGGTTAAGAACCCAAGATAAGATAATCCGCGAACAGCTGGCAGCAAGGATCACTGAGCAGGTAAAGTACATACACGAAATTCACTCTAAGCTCACCAATAAAGCGATTATCCAGCCCTTGGGTCATCTGGACAGAGAGGCGCGCAAGATGATGCGACTCGCTGATACCATCCGTTTTGCCAGCTACGGCTATGCCGGTCTTTTTGCCGGGGTAAAAGTGGATGAGCAAAAACTTGCACAACTATACGATTACGACCTGTCTCTGCTCCGAGAGATCGAGGAGTTGGCAGTAGCGGTCGGCAATTTGCAGCAGCGCCAGGATGACGAGTGGAAGACAGCTTCTTTGGACGATTTCCAGAAGGCGATTAATCGCTTGGAAGAAAGTTTAGAAAAACGCGAATACATATTTAGTCAGAATTAGTCCGTCATCTGCGGTCCTTGGTAGCAGGGCGTAGGCTGCCGGAGCATAGAGCATGGAGTGAAAAGCCAGAGGTCAGAGGTCAGACGACAGAAGACGGAAGACAGAGGAGAGCTGGCCCTATCGTTATCCGTTATTACTTATTTGTTATTCGGGAGATCTGTCGCTATGAGCTTCCTCCACGACTTCTACGATTTTTACGATTTGAACGGCTTGAACGGCTTGAACGATTTGCCCCGGACAACGGACTACTGACCACTGACAGCCCTTAGTGAAAGGAGCACTTTATGGCCCTTTTCCTTGAAGTCATCGAGTGGTTTGACGAAACTGGCCACACCATGATCCACCGCATTCCTGAGGGTGGCTCAGCGGAAATCAAGCTGGGTGCCCAATTAATCGTCCGTGAAAGCCAGGCCGCCATCTTTTTTCGGGACGGCAAGGCCTACGACATTCTCGGACCAGGCCGGCATACCCTCTCGACCCTGAATTTACCCCTGATCACCAAAGTACTCAGCCTTCCTTTTGGGACCAAGAGTCCCTTCAGAGTTGAGATTTATTTCGCCAACACCAAGATTTTTACCCACCTCAAATGGGGTACCAAAGAGCCGGTTGCCTTTAAGGACGCCGAACTTGGACTTGTCCGTCTTCGCGGATTCGGTACCTACACCATGCGCATTACTCAGCCATTACTCTTTATCAACACTCTCGTAGGCACTCAGGGCATCTATGCTACGGAAGAGATAGAAGACTTCCTCCGCGATGTAGTAGTCAGCAGGGTTAACGACCTTCTGGGCGAAATGTTGGACACCGTATTTAATCTTCCCGCCTACTACGACGAACTTGCGGCAGCAATCAAGAGCAGGGTGCATGAGGACTTTGCTCGTTACGGCATCAGCCTTCTTGATTTCTATATAAACAATATTACCCCGCCGGATGAGGTTCAAAAGATGATCGATGCCAAGGCCGGCATGCAGGCGGTAGGTGATATTGACAGCTTCATGAAGTTTAAGGCTGCCAAGGCCATGGGAGATGCCGCCACAGCCGAAGGGGCTGGAAATGCCGCCGGTGGCATGGGGCTAGGGTTGGGTGCCGGTTTGGGCATGTTAATTCCCGGCATGTTGCAGAAAACAATGCAAGAGGGCCACTTACCCACGGGAGAGCAGACAAGTTGCCCTGCCTGTCAGGCGCAAATACCCATGGATGCCCGCTTCTGTTCCAACTGCGGCCATCAAATCCTAACTATCAACAAATGCCCGCACTGTAGTCAGGATCTTCCCGCAGGTGCCAATTTTTGTATGAATTGCGGCACCAAGGTCGAGAAAAAATCCAAAAAATGTTCCAAGTGCGGATACGAAGCCCTACCTGAGGCCAAATTCTGTAACAAGTGTGGCGAGAAACTGACCTAACACCAAGCAGATAACCATGTTCGGTCTTTGATAGACTCCTGAGAAGGGTTAGTGAGGCGTTCCTTCATGTAGCTCTTTGCCGGAGTAATGGAGTAGTGGAGCAATGGAGTACTGCGAAGACATGCTAACGATTTTAGCTTCTTAAGCCCATTACTCTATAACTCCAGCACTCCAATACTCCATTAAACCTTTGTTCAGAGCAAAATTTCTTAATCGGCATCAATCGTAAAACATGACCGCATAAATCATGCAAATCAAGATCAATTGCCCCCAGTGTGGAGGTGACATAGTCTTTGACGAAGAGATCGAGGTGATTCGCTGTCAGTATTGCGGCTCCACCAATCAGATCTGCGGCAAGTCCGGTCTACCACGCTTTATGTTGCCTCCCAGTTGGAGCTTCGAAGAGAGTCGACGCCGACTCTCGACCCTCCTCAGCAGCAAAATAGCATTACCCCTGAAGGAAAAAGGACTTCATTTAGTTTATGGTCCCTATTGGCGCACCAAAGGAATGGTCTTCCACTGGACTCTGGGAAAAAAGCATAGCATCTCCAAGGCAGGTACCCGCTCATGGGACGACGCCAAGGAACTGAGGACCAAAAACTTTGACTTTTCTTTTCCGGCATATCGAGAACCAGATCTCGGCGTGAAAACTCTTGGAGTACGCACTGCCGTGATGCCATTACAGCTCTTTCATCCCAGCAGGCTTTCAGGCTCTGAGATAGTGCTTTCACCAGAAGTCGGCCTCCAAGAAGCAGTAGACTACAGCAACAAATTCCTAACCTTCGGCTTCTCCGATCGGAGCTTCAAGGTGGAACTCGAAGATACCCAGTTGGTGGGAGAAGTCTACTCTCTAGTTTATTTTCCCTTCTGGGTTCTGGAGGTTGAGGCGAATGAGCGGAGCGCTTTGCTGATCATCGACGCCTTGGCCAATGTAATCAGAAAATCGGTATGGGATAAAGATGTCACGGCTTATTTCCAAGGACCATCCCCAGGAAAATCCACAAGCAATTTTGGTGAGCTTCATTTGATTCCATTTACCTGTCCTGTCTGCGGCTGGGATCTCCCTTTCACCTCTAACACTAAGACTCACGTTTGCCCTACCTGCACACGAGCCTGGGCTGAGCACAACGGTAGTTACCGGGAGGTTGACTACCATGTCGTGGCGACACCAGATGATTTCGACCAATCTGTTTACTACATGCCCTTCTGGGAGTTAAATATTCAAATCCACACCGCCCAAGGAGTGCTCAAGAGCAGGTCCGACCTGCGTAAGCTGGTACCCGCCCTTCCCACTGGAAAAGAAAGGGGAAATGGCTCTGATTCCATTCGCTTTCTGATTCCGGCCTTTCGCATCAGAAACCTGAAATCCCTCTCCAAGTTGGCCAACCTCTTTTGCCTCAGTCCTCCCCCCAAAAAACTTCGGGCCAAAGAGCGTCTCGATAGGGAGAAATTCGAGGCACAGTGCTTGGCGAGTCAGGAAGCGCTAGAATTCGCCAGAGCCGTGCTCATCTCTATGGTTCCCAAGTATCACCGTCGAGCCCGCAATTTACTCAAGGATTCTGAGCTAAGGGGAGGGCTACCCCGGTTAGTTTACTACCCTTTCTACCGTAAAGGCATATACTTCAGGGAAGCCAACTCGAATCATGCCATCCAGTTTGCTACGGTGGTTCTAAGTTCGTAGGCCCAACTCCAGAGGTAAGATCTTAAAGAGAGTACACAGCGCCGATTGGTCAAATCTTTGAAACCGCTCAAATCGTAGAATTCGTTCAAGTCGTAAACGGTGAACGGTAAACGGTATGAGATGTTATTCGTTATTGGTTATACGTTATACGATAAATATCAACTTATAACTTGCTGTTTCTGACCTCTGATCTCTGATCTCTGACTTCTGTCCTCTGTCATCTGTCCTCTGTCGTCTGTCATCTGATTTCCGACCTCCGACTCCATGCTCCATGTCCCATGCCTTTTCTGACCACGGACACCTAGCCCGGATGTTTCATGAATTGCTGTCGTGAGACCGTGAAGATGGGCGTGCCACCGCGCAACCGCAGGGCGTTGGACCCGAGGCGTACCTGAACGGTACGTCGCAGGGTCCGACACCCGAGGACGCCCGGAAGGACGGCCATATCCACGGTCGCAGCAAGTGATTCATGAAACATCCGGGCTAGATTGGGGAATTGGTTGAAATAGAAAAAATGTTGCATAAAATAGAATGCACGATGCAGGATGCTCAATACTGGAATTTTTTATCCACGACCCGAGTCCGATCGGTTCATGTGAGATACGGGATATGAGATGTGATTATGCGAGGTTCTCCAAGTCTCTGAACCTAGGTGATACCCTATGCCTTCAGTGAACTCACAAACATTTCGCCGCCTCAGGTTCCTTAAGATTCATTCCCCCTGGAGTGATATCATAAAGTTTTTATTGGTTATCGCGGCTTTCGCCTGGCTCCTTCACCGAGGAACGGAGAGATTGGGCTATAACTGGCAGTGGCACCGGCTGCCCAAATACTTATTGAGCTTTGAAGACGGGAGGATCATACTCGGTCCTTTAATGGAGGGCTTGCTGGTAACTTTACGCATCTGCTCATGGAGTCTGTTGCTAGCCGCTCTTTTGGGTCTGGTGACCGCCCTGTTGAGAATGTCGAACTCATTTGTAGGCCGAGCCTTGGCCCGGGGTTATTTGGAATTGATCAGAAACACCCCTCTTCTGGTTCAGTTGTTTCTCATCTACTTTGTTCTTGCACCAGTGCTGGGGATTGGCAGGTTTACGGCAGGGGTGCTGGCACTAAGTCTTTTCGAGGGAGCCTACGCCTCGGAAATCTTCCGGGCCGGTATCGTTTCCATAGATAGAGGACAATGGGAGGCATGCCATAGCCTCGGTCTCAGGGCTATTGATACCTATAGGTATATAATTTTGCCCCAGGCAATCAGGCGGATTCTTCCTCCTCTCACCAGTCAAGCAGTCTCGCTGATTAAAGACTCGGCACTAGTATCCACCATAGCCATATACGATTTGACCATGCAGGCTGAAGTAATCATCAGCGAGACTTTCTTAACCTTTGAGGTCTGGTTCACTGTAGCAGCCATTTATCTCGTGCTCACAGTTATGCTTTCAACCATTGCCGACATCCTGGCATCAACCTGACCCTGGAAGATTTCCATGCAAGGAAAGACCTTAGGTGATTACATCATTGAAGTAGAGGGAGTTTACAAGACTTTTCCCGGTGGGGTCAGAGCTCTTCACGATTTCTCCACCAAGATCCGACGCAGGGAGGTCGTGGTAATTATCGGTCCTTCGGGCGCCGGCAAGTCCACATTCCTAAGGTGTCTAAACGGCCTCGAAGATTTTGATAGAGGCACCATTGCTATCGATAATTTACCTCTTGATGAGAACAAGGAGAATCGTCTGGAAATTCGTAAAGAGGTAGGCATGGTCTTCCAGTCATTTAACCTCTTCCCCCACCTGACGGTCCTGGAAAAT
>JARRNM010000032.1:0-19765 GCA_037384945.1 Deltaproteobacteria bacterium | reverse complement strand
TCGTGGTAGACGTTTTCCTGCTCGGTGATGTGCCTATCCATTCCCATGAGCCAGCGGATACGCGTCGAACTCAGGACGCTTTCCGCCGCTGCCAGCTCAATGGCAAAATCAGCTGGTTGGAAAGGTCCAAGCTTCCCGACTAGATTGCTCAATTCGGTAACGTACTCGGCGAAGAGTTGTCCCTCAGCAGCGCTTACCCAGCGAAGCTGAAGTCTGCTGCGGCCAATACCGGTAAGATCCAACAATTCCTCCACCACCGGTATGCGTTTGGAGGTGTAGACATTACCGTCCAGGTAATGGCATTCCCCCAGGTGTCAGCCAAAGACAAACACCCCGTCGTAGCCGTTCTTGAGGGCCTCTAATATATAAAGGGGGTCAACCCGGCCGGAGCACATGGTTCGGATGACGCGAATGGTGGGAGGGTACTGAAAGCGTGAAACTCCCGCCAGATCAGCCCCAGCGTAAGCACACCAGTTGCACAAAAAGGCCAGGATTCTCGGCTCGTATGTCTCTTCCATATGATTTCTCCTGCTCAAAAACCCGTCACTTGGTTATCCCAGCGTACCACCTGCGCGAATGGCCGCGATGATCTGTCGATCTCTAAAGTGGATCATGTCGATGGCCTTCTGCGGGCACGCCGCTGCGCACAATCCGCAGCCTTTACAGGACGCAGAAACGTTCACAGCCCGGTATCCCTTACCCTCGACCTTTTCAAGATGTATAGCACCGAAGGAACAGGTAGCCTCACATAAGCCACAGCCGATGCAGAGCTCCTGGTCCACCGCCGAGACCATGGGCTCCACCACTACAAACTTCTGGGAAAGGACGGTAGCAGCCCGGCTCGCAGCGGCCTGTGCTTGGGCGATGGACTCCTCAATCGGTTTGGGGTAGTGGGCCAAGCCACAAACGAAAACACCATCCGTGGCAAAGTCCACCGGCCTTAGCTTCATGTGGGCCTCGAGGAAAAACTTATCTTCGTTGAGGGGAACCTTGAAGAACTTGGCCAACTCCTCATGATCCCTTGGATAGATGGCCGTGGCCAAGTTGATAAAGTCTGCGGTTATGGTCAACGGCCTGCCCAAGATATGGTCGGTCACCCGCACCTGCAACTTCTTTTTCCCATCTTCACCACTAACTTCTTGCACCACCGGCTTGTCCTCCAACCGGTAACGAATGAAGATCACACCCTTCTCCCTGGCCGTCTTGTAAAGTTCCTCCCGCGGGCCATAGGTACGAAGATCCCGGTATAGCACATAGACATCCATCTCGGGATTGATCTCTTTCAGCTTCAGTGCCGTCTGAACCGAGTGGGTACAGCAGATTTTTGAACAGTAAGGTCTTTCAGGTTCCCGGGACCCGACACATTGAATGAACACGGCTGCCCCAGCCTGTTCGACCATCTTAGGATTTTTCTCCCTGGCCTCCTCTAGCTCGTGCCAGCGATATACCAGATCACTCTTGCCGTAGAGGTATTCTTCCGGCTCGATGGAGTGTGCCCCGGTGGCGAGTATGGTCACCCCGTGCTGAATTGCTTGGGAGCCATTCCCATTGGCCACCGTAGTAACAAAATTACCCACAAAGCCGCTCACCTCCTTGACCTCAGTGTTGGTGAGGACTTCAATGTTTTTATGGTCTTCCACCCGCTCGATGAGATCGGCCACAAAGGACGATACAATCTCACCCTTCCAGGTGGTCTTGATTTTCAAGGCATGCCCCCCCAATTGGTCTGTCTTCTCCACAAGGTAGCTCTTGAAACCTTGATCGGCCAGGTTGAGTGCCGCAACCATGCCGGCCACACCTCCGCCGATGACCAGAGCCTGAGGCACGAGATCCACCTTGATATCTTGAATGGGTTCGAGCAGCGAGGCCTTGGCCACCGCCATCCGCACCAGGTCTTTGGCTTTGGCTGTGGCCTTTTCAGGTTCCCCTTGGTGTACCCAGGAGTCCTGGTCGCGGATGTTTGCCATCTCAAAGAGAAAGCGGTTGAGTCCCGCCTCACGAATGGTCTCCTGGAAGAGTGGTTCATGGGTTCTCGGCGTGCAGGCAGCCACCACCACCCGGTTCAGTTGGTGCTCCTTGACAGCCTCTTTCATAATTTCCTGGGTATCCTGGGAACAGGTGAAGAGATTTTCTCCCACATAGACCACAGAAGGGAGGCTTTTGGCGTAGTCGCGCACAGCAGGAACGTCAACTATGCCGCCGATATTCACGCCGCAGTTGCAGACAAAGACTCCCACCCTGGGCTCTTCCGCCGCCGTGGGGATTTCTTCCTCGTAGATTTTCTCCGTGATCAGCGAGCCTCGCACCGACGCCAGGATAGCCTGAGATGAGGCTGAAGCTGCACTTGCCTCCATTACCGAATAGGGAATGTCTTTGGGGCCGCTGAAGGCGCCACAAACAAAAATGCCCGGTTTGGAGGTAGCCACAGGGGTAAAGGATGAGGCAGCAGCAAAGTGGTCAGCATCCAGTTCAATCCCCAGTTTTTCGGCCAGTTCTAAAGTTCGAGCTGACGTTTCCATCCCCACGGAAAGGACAACCATGCCAAATGTTTCAGTCTCCAGCGTCCCGGCCTCGGTTGAGTAGGTAATCTCGAGATCGTCGCTGCCAGCCACCCTCTCCACACTGTGCACTCGTGATCGAATAAAGCGTACCCCGGTCTCCTCCTCGGCCCTATTGTAGTATCGATCAAAGTCCTTGCCGTAGGTGCGCATATCCATGAAAAATATGGCGGTATCCAAAGGCTCCTTGCTGTGTTCTTTGGCAATCACCGCCTCTTTGATCGCATACATACAGCAGACCCCAGAACAGTAACTGTGGTCACACTGATTGATGTCTCGAGAACCGACACACTGCAGCCAGGCAATCTTCTTCGGTTCCGTGTGGTCGGAAGGGCGCACCAAATGGCCCTGGTATGGGCCCGAAGCGCTCAAAATACGCTCGAACTCCATACTGGTAACCACGTTGGAGAATCTGGTGTAATTGTATGTCTCGTACTGACTAGGATCGAAGGGTTGAAAGCCAGGCGCGGCAATAATAGAACCCACCTCTACCGTGACCGCGGTCTGCTGCATACTGTGGTCTACTGCCTCCGCCTTGCAGGCGGCCACACATTGCATGCATTCGCAGCAAAGCCCACAATCCAGACAACGGTCGGCTTCTGCACTTGCGGCTTCTTCACTCGCCAGTAGGTTAACTTCCTCGAATCCTGCGAACCGTTCTTCCACGGGCCGCGTGGGGGGGCGGAGTCGTGGTCGCACCGGCTCATCGGCAGAAATCGTTTTCCAGGTGGTACCCACAGGTGGTTCTTCAATCCATTCACTAGGGAGTTCTTCACCCTGAATATATTTCGCCATGTAGCGCGCGGCCCTCTTCCCAGCTTCCACTGCCTCTATTACTGTTGCCGGGCCGGTAATCGCATCACCGCCAGCAAAGACGTCTGGCTGTTTTGTCTGCAAGGTTTCGGGATTCACCACCAGGAGATTCCACTTGGAGATCTCAACCTCGGGATCGGTTCCGAGAAAGTCCAGTTCCGGCTCCTGGCCGATGGCGGGGATAATGTGCTGAGCTTCGATGAAAAACTCTGAGCCCTCTATGGGGATGGGCTTGCGGCGCCCGCTGGTGTCTGGTTCGGTCAGACGCGTGCGGATACATTTGATTCCGCTCACCTTGCCTTTTTCGCCGACAATTTGTAGAGGCGCCACTTGAAAGAGGATCTCCACTCCCTCCTTTTCCGCTTCTTCCACCTCTTCCTGTTCAGCGAGCATCTCCTTGCGCGAACGGCGGTAAATAATCCGCACCTCCTCGGCCCCTAGCCGCCGTGCCACCCGGGCGCCGTCAATGGCCGAGTGGCCACCGCCGATGACCACCACACTTCCGGCGAGTTTTTTCAACTTTCCCTGGTGAACCTGACTGAGAAAAGAGGTGACGTCTGCCAATCCCTCATAAGCATCTTCTCCTTCGAGCATGAGCTTAAGCCCTTTCCAGGCTCCGATGGCCAGGAATACTGCCTTGGCCCCGTGGGATCGCAGTTCCTCTATGGTCAGATCCTTGCCTAGACGGGCATTGGTCTGAATTTTTACTCCCGTTCTCTGGATGAAGGCTATTTCGGCGTTCAACACGGAACGTGGCAACCGATGTTCTGGGATACCATAACGCAACATACCGCCCGGTTCAGGCATTGCCTCATAAATGGTCACCTGGTAGCCATCGAGGGCGAGATAGTAGGCAGCTGTCAACCCAGCCGGCCCGGAGCCCACAATGGCCACTTGCTCCTCCCGAGGAGTGATTTCTGGTAACGGCAGTTCCTCTAGATTCACATGGTCCGCCGCCACACGTTTGAGCTCACGGATGGCGATGGGGCTATCCAACTCTAGCCGCCTGCAGCTGTTCTCACACTTATGGGGGCAGACCCGTCCGAGCACCCCGGGGAGCGGCAGATCCTCGAGGATAATCTTCACCGCCTCCTCGTATTTGCCCATCTTTACCATGGCCACATAGCCTTGCACGTTGAGGTGGGCAGGACATGCCATCCGACAGGGGGCGGTGTCCAGCTTTTCGATAGCATATCCTCCAGGGATCGCCTGAGCATAAGGCTTGAAGGTGGCTTTTCTCGTGCCCAGCCCTTGGTCAAACTGGCTGGGCAATTCCACCGGACAGACTTCAGCACAGTCGCCACAACCGGTACACTTGTCCAGGTCTATGTATCGCGGTCTCTGGCTTAGCGTTACTTGAAAACACCCCTGCTCACCAGTGACCTTTCCCAGCTCAGTGCAGGTATGAAGTTCAATGTTGGGATGGCGCCCGCATTCCACCAGTTTGGGGGATAAAATACACATGGAGCAGTCATTGGTGGGAAAGGTCTTATCTAATTGCGCCATAACTCCGCCGATGGCTGGAGAATTTTCCACTAAGTGAACATAGAAGCCGGAATTGCCCAAATCCAAAGCTGCTTGAACTCCGGCGATGCCGCCGCCCACAACCATTACTGAACCAATGTTCTTGCTGCTCTTGCGGGCTTTGGCTGCCTTGGTGCTTTTGGATGTTTTGGTGGTCTTGCCGCTCTTCGCCTTTTGTTTTTTCGTGCTGCTCGCCATGGTTCACATTCCTGTATAGGTTTGAGGTGGAATTCTTACGCTTTTGCTCCGTCTAGGATGTCCAGGAGTTTGTGTTCCCAGCCGAGAGGGACAATGAACACACCGCTGCACCCCATCCTTTTCAGGCCGGAGACTAATTCGGCGGCAATGTTGACACATTCCCGCACCTTGTCTTGAGCTTTCTGAATGCGACTTATGACTTCACTCGGAACGGTGACATTATCCAGATGGCGATCGATGTACCGCGCCATACCTACTGATTTCAGCAGCAGTACAGTGGGAATGATCTTTGCCTGCCGGCCGGCAACCTTCTTCATAAACCCGGAGAAAGATTCCAGATCAAAAACAGGCGGCGTCACAAAAAATCTGGCGCCAGCGGCCAGCTTCCGGTCCAGTTCCGCCAACTCCGTATCGAGGGCGCCACCGCTGGTGCCGGAATTCACCGTGGAGCCCACCAGGAAATGTGGGGCGCCGCTGAGCTCAACACCCGCCATATCTCGACCCTTCTGAAGATTCTGGATGGTTTCCAGCAATTCAACCAGATCGATGTCGTAGACTGCCCTGGCGCGGTGATGATCCCCATAGGTTGGGTCCTCCCCGGTAACGGCCATAACATTTGCCACCCCGAGGGCCTGGGCTGCGAGAAGATCCGCCTGCAGGGCCAGCCGATTACGGTCTCTACAGCAGAGCTGCATGACCGTTTCCAATCCCTTACTCTGCAACAGAATGGCCGCGCCCAAGGAGCTCATTTTCATAACCGCATTGCTCATCTCTGGAACCACAAATGCATCCACCCTGCCCCGCACCATGGTGGCGTTAGCAACCATCTGCGAGACATCCACCCCCTTGGGAGGCTCCATTTCCGCTAGTACCAGAAATTCTCCCGAGGTCAGTTTTGTCTCCATCTGCATAAGACCTCCCTTATCTCGACCGTGTGGAGCGCGCCATGGCATTGGAAATGGCGAGCATGAGCTCGTCCATTCCAAAAGACTTCACGTGATAGTAGAAGATACCCATCTGTCTGACGCTGCTTTCCAGTTCCGGGTTATTCTCCTCCGTGGTGATAATAATAGGTAACTTGTTCTGCATACTCTTTATTATGGAAATGGCCTCACATCCCATCTCCTCGGGTAGACAAACATCCATTACCAGGACATGGATCTTCTCGCACTGGAGGGCGAGGAAAACATCCTTAATATTTTCAACAGCTTTGACCTTGTAGCCCTTTTCGACGACCCACGGATCAAGTTCACTCGCCAACTTGCAACCTGACTCACCTATCAACAAGGTGCCACACTCTGTCACTGTTTCTTACCTGCTAAGGGGAAAATTTCCAAAACTTAACTGACCATACTTCACTTGAGCAAACCCTGTGCCTATTCAAATAAAATCTTAAAAGTTATTTTATTTCAACAATATATGCTGTGTGGGGGTAAGGGGAATTGTGGAAACGACCGGGGGATATACCCCGGATCTCGCTAGGCTATCCTTATAACATACTGTTTTACATGAATAAATTATTTATTGGGTAAAAATGTCCCATCCGTTACCAATTTACCCGCAGTCCGTATTTCTTGATCTTGGCGGCGAGAGTCTTCCGGTTGATCCCCAGAATGCGGGCCGTTTCTTGACGCCTGCCTTTGGTTTGACGCAGGACGAACTGGATATACCTTTTCTCGAGCTCCTCGAGACTGAAGCTTTCATCTGAAAATACCTGGAACTCACCCTGTCTCTGGCTAATAAATGCGGGCAGATGCTCCGGCTCGATTACATCGCAATCCTCCAGGATAAGGATCCGCTCGATAGTGTGTTCCAACTCCCGAACGTTTCCAGGCCATGAATAGGCCGAGAGCATCTCCAGGGCTCTTTTGGACACTGACCGTTGTCTGCCGTTTCTTTTCTGAGAGTGCAGTTTAAGAAAATGCTCCACGAGGAGCGGCACGTCACCAGTTCGATCACGCAGTGGCGGCAAGTTTATGGGAACGACACTCAGCCGGTAGAAAAGGTCTTCACGAAAGGACCCATCTCTTATGGCCTCCTTGAGGTCACGATTGGAGGAGGCGATAATGCGGATGTCCAGTTTGATGCGCTTCTGGCTGCCCACCTTCATGAATTCCCGTTCCTGGATTACTCTCAGCAATTTTGCCTGGATGTTAAGACTCAGATTCGAGATTTCATCGAAGAAAAAGGTCCCGTGGTTGGCCAACTCGAAGAGGCCGTGTTTCGTCTGGAAAGCTCCAGTAAAAGATCCTTTAACGTGACCAAAAAGCTCGCTCTCCAGGAGGCTTTCAACTAGGGCTGAACAATCTACTGGCACAAATTCTTTGTCTGCCCGTTCACTCAGTGCGTGGATTGCCCGGGCTACCAGTTCTTTCCCTGTGCCGCTTTCACCGGTGAGGAGCACAGTGCCGTCACTGGGAGCGGCCCGCCTTACTTTGGAAAAAATCTCGCGCATGGCTGGGCTGTTACCCACAATGTAGGGAACTTCATCGATCGTTTCGCCTTCCTCAAAGGAGGTCTCGAATTCTTTGTCTTTGCTTACTTCCCTCTGAGCTTTCAAGACGAGGGCTTCCAGTTCGTCGACTCTGAAAGGTTTCACCAGGTAGTCTACGGCCCCGAGCTTGGTGCACTCAATGGCGCTCTGTATGGTAGGGTGTCCGGTAATCATTACGACCACCGTGTTCGGATAGGTGGCCCGTATATGTTCCAGGACTTCAATCCCGTCCATACCTGGCATTTTGATATCGAGTAAAACGATGTGAATGGTTTGCTTTGCCATAATTTCTAGGGCCTCACTGCCGTCAGCCGCAGTGTGAACCGACAGAACCTCTTTCTCCAGAACCCGAGAGATTCCTGTCCGCACCACCTCTTCATCGTCTACTACAAGTACACCTATTTTTTTCTTAGTATTTGCCATTATCGGCAGCCTTGTCTCCTATGATGCTGTTCACATGAAAATAGGCAGATGTGGGATGGGCGATATGGGATGTGAGATTTAGCATCTTTATCTTTATCAAAATGAGATATCCCACATCTCGGATCTCACACTAACCTCCGACTCGAATGAGTTTCTGATTTATTCTATACTGAGCTCTCCTTGATTCAGTTTTCTGCCTCACTGACCGGTGAAGCCAAAATTGTCGGGAGTAGCACGCGAAAGGTGGTGCCCACTTCCGGTTCACTTTCCACTTCCACTGAGCCGCGGTGCCCTTCAATTATACCCCGCACAATGGAAAGCCCAAGACCGGTACCAATAACCTGCCTGGTTTGCGGATCCTTTACTCTATAAAATTTGTCAAATATCTTGGGAATTTCCTCTGCCGCTATGCCCACGCCGGTATCTCTTACCCGCACCTCGAGGTATTCCCCATGGGGGAACGCGGCAATTACAACTTCACCCCCGTCGGGAGAATAGTTGATGGCATTGCTGATCAAATTGGTGAACACCTCATCAATGGCCCGCGCATCAGCCTGAATCAATGGAAGTTTTGCCGGCAATTCGAGTTTAAGGGTGATTCCCTGTTCTTCAGCTTTCGCCCTCATCAAGGTAATAGTCTGCTGGAGGATGTCCGCCAGGTTCACCGGCACCTGTTGTTGCACGCCATGACCACTCTCAATCTTGGCAACATCGAGGAGGTCGTTGATCATGTCCAACAATCCCTGAATCTTTTGCTGAGCACGGTTCAACAGCTCTCTTTGCTTGTCTGTCAAGTCTCCGGCTAAGCCATCCAGTATGACCGAATGTTGCTGCTTGATGGCGGACAGGGGCGCTCGGAGTTCGTGAGATACGTGATGAACGAAATTGGACTTCATTTCATCCAATTCTCTAAAGGAGGTAACGTCGTGGAGAACGGTGACCGTACCGAGTACCTGTTGCTCGAGGCCATAGACCAGAGCAGAGAGCGCCCGGAGATGCTTTCTGCCCAAGACCAATTCCTGGGCAATACATTCTTCATCCCCCTCGGCATTGGTCAAGAGACCTTTGATTGCCTCGGATAGATTGTCATCATTAATGTAATCTGCTAGCGCTCCCCGCTGATGATCCTGCGGCGCGAACTCCAAGAGCCTTGTGGCCGCCGGGTTGTGAAGAACCACCTGGAGATCCGGGGTGGTGACCAGCACCCCGTCTGCCATACAGCTAACAATTGTGCGGACTCGGCTCTGTTCCGTGGCAAGATCACGGAGGCTTCTTGCTCTCTCTTCCTGAAGCTGCTGGGTTCTCCGTTCCAGTGCTATCTTCTCCAGAGCTCTTCTGACAACGAGAACGAGATGGTCGGCCCTGAAAGGTTTGGTAATGAAATCGTAAGCTCCCATCTTCATACATTCCACTGCACTCTCCACGGTGCCGTGACCGGTGATGATGATCACCGGAATAGTTGGATAGCTCTCTTTAACCTTCTCGAGGACCCCGAGGGCTCCCATAATGGGCATTTTAAGATCACAAAGGACGACACTCACCGATTCTCTCTCTAGGACCTTCAAACCCTTCTGGCCGTTTTCTGCAGTGAGAACCTGAAGACCATCAGGTTCGAGGATACGGCAGCAGCCATCTCGAACCACCTTTTCATCGTCAACCACCAAAACTGTATCTTGTGCCGCCATGGAATCCCTGCCTATTGGTGACCCAAACCTCAACCCGTACCTTTTCACCTACTTCTTTTATTCACCTGTATCCGACCCCTCCTCCGATATGTAAGACATGACGAAAGGTGACTCAAAAGGCAGCTTTATCATAAACGTTGCGCCACCTCCAGGAGGGCTTTTCACCTTTATATCTCCACCATGTCGTTGAATAACCCCATAGACAACCGACAAGCCCAGTCCGGTTCCCTTGCCCGGTGGCTTGGTGGTGAAAAAGGGTTCGAATATTTGATCCTTGATAGCCGGGGAGATACCTGGGCCGGTGTCGGTGAATTTCAAGATAACCTGCTCTGCTTTCAAATCTGCACGACTACTGATGGTGAGCTTGCCTCTTCCATCCATGGCGTCCACAGCATTAATCATCAGGTTGGTGAAGACCTGCTCCAGTTCACCTGGATTTCCCAGGATCTGGGGGAGAGATGAATCGAAATCCTTGATGATTTCGATATTGTGAAAGAGTGCCTGGCGGCCCAAGAGATCCACACAGTGGCCGATAACCTCGTTCACCTCGAAAACGACTCGTTCCTCCAGCGATTGCCGGCTGAACTCCAACAACCGCGAGACAATCTGTTTGCACCGTAGAGTCTGGTTAATGATTTCCCCTAAATCCTGCCGCCACTGATCATTGTCCTTGATTTCTTTCATAAGCATGTCGGCATAAATAAGTACTCCGGCGAGAGGATTATTTATTTCATGAGCCACACCCGCGGCGAGCCGTCCTACTGAGGCAATTTTTTCAGCCTGCACCAGCTGTTTCTGGGTTCTCTCCAATTCCTGCCTCATGCGCGCGTGGGCGCGGAGATCGGCCAACTCCTGGCGCATTCGCTCGTGTTCCCGGAGGTCGGTAAAAATGCCCACACTCCCAATTTCCCTATTCCCCTCCTTGATAATGGCAGCAGAGAAATTAACCGGGACCTCCTCACCGCTCTTGCTGCTAAAGGAAATGCGGCTGGGGTTGAGTTTGCCAGGTGGGCCGTGTTCATTGCTCCGTATCCGCCGCATCATTTCCCGCGCCAGATCGATATCGTAGAATTTTTTCAAGACTTCCGAGTGGCCCACGACCTCCGCAGCCTTGTAGCCTAAGATGCGTTCGGCTCCCTCGTTGAAAACAAGGACTTTTCCCTTGGTATCCGCCACCACGATTCCATCCACCGAGCTTTGAATAATATTATTGAGAAAAGTGTTGGCCTTACGGAGCTCCCTTTCGATCTCAATCCGCTCTGTAAGGTCCCGGAGGTAAAAATAGGTAATTCTGTTTTTTCCCACGCGGGATACTCCTACGCAGGTCTCAAAACGCCGGTAGGTGTCCTGGAGATTGAAGTTTGACTGCAAGGTGCTGCAAAAGCACAGATGCCCTGGATTTTCAGGGCCCAGCTCGCTCAATAGGTTTGCAACCATCTCGACATGTTGGGGAGAAAGAAGCTCACCTATACTCATGCCAACGATATCTTTTTTGGGTATTCTTGTGATCTCCGCCATCCGGGTGTTGGCGAAGATGATGCAATGGTTTTCATCCGCCATCAGGATGCCCTCTTGGGTCATCTCTGCGAGCAGTTCGATCTGTTGCTCGGCCTCCACTCGGCGACTGATGTCTCGAACTGCCTCGAACCCTCCGATAACATTTCCTTCCCCGTCAGTGATGAGGGAGGCATTGACTACCACCGGAATGTCTCTCCCTTGACGATCTTGGATTACCCTCCTAATGCCGGCGATGGGTTGCCTCTTAACCATTGCCTGAATTAGCAGACACGCCTCTGTACCACATTGCTCTGTGCAAAGAACTCTGGCGCAAGCCATGTGTCCAACCACTTCCTCTCGGGTATATCCTGTGAGCTTTTCCATATGCTCGTTCATGTGGGTGATTACGAGATCGGGGCTAACCGTAAAAAAAGGAGTGGGGAAATTGTCAAGAATGCTGGCAAGAGCGGCAAGCTGGCTCTGAATTTCAGGTTGAGCTGGAGTATCTGCTTGTAGGTCCCTGAGAATAACAAAACATCCCCCAGGAATTCCTGTCTCATCTCGTATAGGGCCCGTGGTCATCAACATGGGGCACCACTCCCCCTGACCTTTGCGCAATGTAACCGGGAACCGGCTCAGGGCTTCCTCGCCACGAAAAAATTCCTCGTGCAATAAACTCTCATTCTCTATCTCACTCTTGAAGATCTCCCTACAGAAAGGTCCAGCTTTCTCGGGCTGCAAAGAAATACCGAGGAGGTCTTCCGCAGCAGGGTTTAGAAAAACCAGCCGGCCTTCTCTGTTGACCACCATTACTGGATCGGGGAAACTGGCAAAGATACGGGAGGGGTACTTTAGGTCCAGCCCGGTCAGGCTGCTACTATCACCCGCAGCCGTCGCTTGAGGTGTATTACCTCTTGCATCTGAGTTCATATTCTCGTCCTTAAAGTCGAAGCGGGTACCCGGTTAAATGAAATCAACCCCTACCCCCGAGCTCGACGAAAAATGTCTGAAAGCATGACCACCGTACTTGTTCAAAAATGTACAAGCCGATTATAGTAAAAGCCGTCATCTTTTGCAAAAAGAATCAGACATATATAATGGTACTGGTGGCTTGCCAACCCCTCCGGGTGCTAAAATAATTCATTCTTGAGCGGCTGACCGACAACCCCATTCATGCCTGCCCTTGTCATCCTGAGCCCTTCGGTTTACTTAGGATAAACTCTGCGAGAAATCTCATGGATTGAGGAGCTTACATCCTCGAGATTCTTTGGCTAACGGTTCAGAATAACGTTGTCGGACAGCCGTTTGAACCTTTTTTATCATACAACATTTAAACAAATTATTTAATAATACGTGAATATACAGGTAAAATTTCTCTCGACCCAAGAAGTGATAACCGGGCGTTCCGGGGTGGGGAACAGAAGACAGGAAATTGAATAAGCTTCACTGTTAAGAAGCTCATTGTGGTTGGCTGTGGAGGTTAAAAGTCAGAATGGATAGATTCACCACAAGAAAACTCTCCCGGTCGCGATGCCGGGAGAGTTTAGCAAAACCTTTAGACGCGAAGTCAGCCGTGTCAGCTTCTGAGAAACTCCTTCACTAAGGTTGACCAATCTTCATCCTTGAAATCCCTGGTAATGTCGTCCGTGGACGGACCACCATCAGCGGCAATTCGGTCATCCTGATGGACCCGTGCAAAGAGTCGTTCCCGTTCCTCTTCCAGATAGCCCTGGGCCTCTTCGCCGAAATAGAGATTCTTCAGATTATTTCGCAGTCGGGTGGGCTCAATGATCAAGAGCCAGCCCGACTCGTAGGGAGATTCCTGGATCAAACTTGGATTGTTCAATACCTCATAGTTGACGTGGGTGACAATGCCGTCAACCGGCGCCAAAGCCGAAACCCGGGAGCCCTCGCGCTGTAGCTCCATGGCGGCCTCACCCTGTTTCACTGCCTGCCCCACCTCAGGTAAACTGAGCTGACGCAGTCGCCCTATAAGTTTGCGGGCAAAGTCATCCAAACCGATACGGACACGACCACCATACTCCGGCCGAGCCCAGGTGTGGCCATCGTGATAGTACAATCCCTCGGCAAGGTCGAAACCGCCAACAGAACCGTGTGCCTGGGCGGGAAGCTGCGAGGGCCGCAGACGGTCCTGCATCATCTGATCGAAAGCACAGTTGCCGCATTCATAACCATTTGCACAGATTTTTCTATCCACCTCCCCGGTGAGCATGTAGCGACACCTGCGCCTGTGGGCTGGCAACTGCATTTCCTTCTCAATCCAGGTTGGGGTAAATTCCTCGGGAAGGGGCTCGGCCACGGGAACAGCGGCTAAGGATGCCCGTTGCCGTGCTACCTTGAGCTGCATGCCCTGGTCGTACGAGCAGGTCTGACAATCAAAGTTATGGTCGCAAAGTTTGTAAGAAACCACACCGGCCTCCATCCAGATACACTTCTTCTTACCTGGCGGTACCACCTTAAAAGACTTCCTTTCGCTAACTTCGGCCATGATATCCTCCTCCTGTATGGATCATTTTCTTATTTCGCCATCCCTTTAGAGCAAACCGTATGCCAACACTGCATTTCTCGAGTAACTAGTTAATAATATTAAAACTTTACACTTAATAATAGCTACAACTCGCTTGGCTCTCTGGTTTGGATTGGTGGATTATTCGACACTTTTTCCGAGGCCCCTTGTTATAAGCACCTTTTATTGTTTTGATATAATTATATAATTTAGTTACTGTCTAGAAATTCGGCGTATTGTAGAAAATCTTGACACAAGTGAAATTGGCGGATAGCCCGGATATTTCATGAATTGCTGTCGCGAGACCACGAAGATGGGTGTGCCACCTCGCAATCGTCCCACGCTACCGCGGGATTGGTCACGAGGCATACCTGAATGGTACGTTGCAGGGTGAGCTTGTCCTGCCTGTCCCGTGCGCAGTCGCGGGGAGCCTGCCGAGGAACACCCGAAGACGCGAGGAAGGACGCCCATATCCGTGGTCGCAGTCACGCCGAGGCGTGAATTCGTGAAATATCCGGGCTAATGAGCTCCCTGGAGACGCCAGCGGAAAAGTTCCCGGCAGGTGGGGCAGAAATCAGCCATTTTGGCATCAGTATCATCAATGCGGGTGGAGGAATACATAACGCAGGTGCGCCGCCGACAGTGGGTAAGTCCGAGGGAGTGTCCAAGTTCGTGAAGAGCGGTTTTTACCAACCTTTCCAGCAGGAGTTGCTCGTCTTCCTCGTCGCCGTAAAACTGCGGGCGGAGCCGATGGAGCGAGATAACTGCACATCTGCCTTCGATCTGGGCGGCACCAAAGACATATTTAAGGATGGGGACGAAGAGATCTTTCTCGGTCACAGCCAGGACTCGCCAGGAGTGCGGTGAGCAGTAACGGTGCAATCGCTGCAAAATGGGTTTGCAGCTGTACTGTTCCCGGTCAGGATCCTGAGCGTAAGCCGGATTTTCCATGGGTTCACCCACCAGGCAAGGTATCTGACAGCGGTCCTGCACACTGATGGCCAGATGCTGGAGGATGCTCGCAGATACCTGGCCAAGTGGGCGGATGATCACGCCTGGTGGTTGAACCGTGCGAATACTCATTCCCTATTTCTGCTATTCATCACGGCTGAGGCCGTATTTCTGCATCTTGTTATAAAGTGTCTGACGGTCGATCCCCAAACGACGGGCGCTCTGACTAATGTTCCACGCTGTTTTGTTCAAAATGCGCTTGATATGCAGCCGCTCCATCTCCTGAATCGATTCAGGCAGTTCTGCCTGCTGCGGCTCGCCACGGCCGAAAGGAAGATCGCCGGGTGCGATGGTCTTGCCTGTACCGATAACCAGGGCTCTCTCGATGATATTTTCCAGCTCTCGGACATTTCCGGGCCAGTGGTAGTTTGTCAGTAAACGCATAGCCTCCGGGTTGATCTTCACCGGTTCCTTGTTCATCTCCAGACAAAACTTGCGAATGAAACTCTCGGCCAGGATAGGGATGTCCTCTTGTCGCTCGCGCAGAGGGGGCAGATGAATGGAGATCACGTTGAGCCGGTAGTATAGGTCTTCCCTGAAGCGTTTTTCACCTATGGCCTTGAGCAGATCCCGGTTGGTGGCGGCGAGGATCCGAACATCAACCGGAATTTCCCGTTCGCTCCCGAGGCGCTGGATCTTCTTCTCCTGGAGCACCCGCAACAGATCCACTTGGGTCTTAGCGCTAATCTCGCCAATTTCGTCCAAAAAGAGAGTGCCGCCATTGGCCATTTCAATTCGGCCCTTGCGGGTTTGCTCGGCACCGGTAAAGGCCCCTTTCTCGTGACCGAACAATTCGCTTTCTAGAAGTGAGTCGGGAAGAGCGCCACAACTCACAGTAATAAAAGGAAAATAACACCGAGGGCTGTTTCCGTGAATGGCCCGAGCTACCAGTTCCTTGCCGGTGCCGCTCTCCCCAGTAATCAGCACGGTAGAATCCGCAGGGGCCACTCGGGAGAGGGTGTCAAAGAGATCCAACATGGCTTGACTTTGCCCAATAATCTCATCAAATTCTTCCCGCTCCTCCAACCTCCGTCGGAGGATAATGTTTTCCAGCATCAGCTCCTGGTGGGAGACAATCCTGTTGATCAGCAGATCCACCTCATCCGGATCGAAGGGTTTTACCAGGTAGTCGAAAGCCCCATTCTTCATGGCCTGCACCGCGGTATCCACTGTAGCATAGGCGGTCATCATCACCACCACGGCGTCGTTAGCTACCTGCCGCAATTCTGCCAGCACCTCTAGTCCGTCCATGCCGGGCATCTTGAGATCCAAGAGCACCACATGCCAGGTGTAATCCTTAGCCATGGCAATAGCCTCGGAGCCGCTGGCCGCCAGCCCCACCTCATAGCCGTCTTCCATCAGCCAGTCGCGCAGGCACTCTCGCATGGCAGTCTCGTCATCAACTACAAGAATGCGGATTTTTTTGCTCATCCAGCAACCTCCGATACCGTTCGTTATAAGGTTTATCTCTCGTGCCGGATACCTGCTTAGAGGATTTAGCCAATCCCTCCAGTGCTCATATCAAAGTTGGTGGGAGATCTGGCTGGTCCTTTCTCGCCCGGGGCTTCTGCGGTTTTCACCTCAATAGGCAAGAGGATGCTAAAGCGGCTACCCGTTTCCCCGCCCACAGGCGGGCTTTCCACTTCAATCTTCCCCTGGTGTCGGGCGACAATGCCGTAGACCACGGCCAGCCCCAGACCAACTCCCTTTCTTTCTTCTTTGGTGGTGAAAAAGGGTTCAAATACATCCTTCAGATTTTCAGGTGGAATACCATAGCCGGTGTCGGTGACAACCACTTCCACATAGTCGCCTTTTGCCGACTGACAGACCTCCAAAGTCAGGATGCCTCCTTCGGTCATCGCCTCGGCAGCATTACCCAGAACATTGAGAAGGGCCTGCTGAATCTGCTTGAAATCGCAGTGGACCTGAGGTATGTGCGCTTCCAGATTTTTCACCAGTTTTATGCCCCGCAGTTCTAAATCATGGGAGACCAACGGCAAGGTCCTGTCGATAATCTCCCTGATCGAATTGGCTTTCATGTCAATTTGCGACTGGCGGGCAAAGGCCAGCAAGTTCTTGACAATCTCGCCGCAGCGACTGGTCTCCGCTTCCATAGTGACCAGGTAGCGGTTGATGTCCTCCAGCCGTTCCGGGGTGAAATGCTGCCGGTCTATCAGTTTGAGCATCAATCTGATGTAGGTGAGGACCACTGCCAGGGGATTGTTGATCTCGTGCGCTATTGTAGCCGCCAACTTACCCAGGGAAGCCAACTTCTCGGTGCGCATCACTTGCTCCTGGGCTGCACTGAGATCTTCAAGGGCCTTTCGAGTTTCTTCGTAGAGGTTGGCATTCTCCACAGCCATGCCAATCTGGTTGCCGATGGAGGTGAGGAACTCTATCTGTTGGCTGGAAAACTTCTCACTGAAATGACTGGAAGCACTAAGAACACCCACGGTGTTCCCCTTGGAACGCAGAGGAATGTAAGCCACTGACTGTAATCCCTCCTTTTGCACCGCATCCCGGTCAAGGGATCCCAGCTGGTGGACTTCCTCCGCGATCACCGTCTCTCCCTGCTGAGCCACCTGCCCCAGCAGTCCTTCTCCCAGGGCTCTTCGCTGGACAAGTGGATGTTGGACAAATTCGCGGGACAAGCCGTGGGCCGCAGCGAGGTAAAGATGTTTTCCACCTTCAGCCAGGAGATAGACTCGAACACTGCCTACCTGAAGCACATTAACAATGAGATCGATGGTATTGGCCAAGACCTCGTTCACCTGGAGTGAACTGCTTACAGTCAGTGAGATGCGGTTTAAGGCAGAAAGTTGTTCACTGTTGCGACGCATCTCGTCAATAATTTGCTTTTGCTGGGTAATGTCGCGAGCAATACCTTGATAGCCGATGATCCTACCATCCTCATCGCTAATCAAATTCGCCGAGAGCGAAATATCTAAAGCGTTACCCCCTTTGGTTTTATAGCGAGTCAGCAAGTCTCTCACCATTCCGTTTGCCAGCAACTGTTGGCGAAAACGCTCCATTTCACCGGGACCTTCGAAAAGATCGCTTAAGGAACCAACCGCCAGTAGTTCATCCTTGCTGCGGTATCCAAGCATGTCAACCCCGCACGGATTGATATCCACGATCTGCCCCTGGGGGTCGGTGAACCAGATCATATCCTGGCAGCGCTCGAACATGGTACGATACTTCTCTTCCGATGCCTGCAGGTGCTTGAGCCGCTCGGCCACCCGCTCTTCCAGCGAGCCTGTCCCCGGGCCTATTTCCTGTTCCAATTTCCTTTTTTCGGTAATGTCGGTGGCTGCCTCCAGCACGTAGATTACTTCACCCTGCTCGTTTTTCACCGGGGTGGCTCGCACTTCCATCTGTCCCCGACTGCCATCTCTAAAGATAACAGTCTCCTCGCTGGTGTGGATTTGTCCATCCGAGAAGCTTTGCTCCACCAGGCAATTCTCACATTTGCTGGAACGATTCTTCCAATCTCGGTAACAGATACCCTTGGAGCGCATGCCAAACTTACTTTGAAAGCGCTCGTTGACCATAATAATTTCAAAATTGCGGTTTATCGCCACAACATAGTTGCTGACGCTGCTGATCAAGGCCTGATAGTCTACACCTTTCCTTATCAAGTCCGCAGTGCGCGCTTCAAGCTTGCGGTTCAATTCACTTAGGCTTAGAGCCAACTGTCCCAGTTCGTCCTCACCTCTAACCTGCTCACCCCCATCATACTCGCCTCGGTCAATTTCTTTCACTATTTCGGTCAGATGTTGCACCGGCCTGAGCACCAACAGGTATAGACAGAAATAAAGGACTGCTGAGAGGCACAGAAAAAGACTGATTAGCATCTCAGTCTCATGCTGTACTTGAACTAGGACAAAGACCGCTATAGTGAGACCAATCACCGTGGTCACAGCCAGGAAGAGCTTGACGCTCAGACTCCGATTTATCAGAGCAAATGGCACTTTCCATCTCATGACACGCACTCTAGATAGACTCTATCTGGTCAAATTAATTTGCCCTCGCTGAACGACCTCTAAAAAATGACCGCTCTGTTTGTTCAAAAATGTACAAATCGATTATAGTGTAAGCCTTTGTCTTTTGCAAAAGGAATCAAGATAATTGCAACGTTGAAGCTGGGGGAGGATGGTAACGAGGTCAACATTTTTCGAAAAAAACTCGGGGAGAAGGAGGGCCATATCCGCGGTCGCAGCCGGTGATTCATGCAATGTCCGGGTTAAGATTCTACTTTCAACTTTTTTCAAGCTTTAATTTTTTTCAACATCCATTGATGAATGGCAGCCTGGAGGGCTTCTGCGGCAAGGTAGGCGCAGTGCCGTTCTTCTTCGGGCAATGCGCCCAAGGTTTCCAGGACAGTGTCACCGCCAATCTGGGCGGCATCGTCAAGATCCTTTCCTGTGACCAACTCAGCCACTATTGAACCACAGGCCACACTGGCCCCACAGCCTGCGGTGAAAAAACTGGCCTCTCGCACTCGGTCCTTTTCCAGCTTGAGATAGATCTCCATGGTGTCCCCACAGGTGCCGGTGACGCGGCCCACACAGGAAGGGTCAGTCATCTTCCCCATGAACCTCGGGTTTTGCCATCTTGAAAAAACCGCTTCCCCATAGGTTTCTTTGGTTTTTTCAAAAATTTCCTCTTGCAGCTTAGTTACGAAATCATCCAGAGTCTTTTCCATCTCCTATACCTACCTCTTTTAGAACATCTTCCAAGCGATTCGCCTCAGTAATTACGATGTTCACATCAGCGTCGGACAAGACGTAGCCCGGGCCCTTGCCGTCAAGGCTCTTGGAATTATAGACGGTATCAACGGACTGTTGGAGAAGCCAGTTGCTGACCTTGAGCCCCCTTCCCTTCTCTTCATTCTTATAGGGGTTGGTAAGGATCCTCTCCTCTATTATTGATCGATCCCTCTCACGCATTTGTGCAATATAGTAAAAGGGTGCTTCACCGAAATGGTTTGAAAGCGAAACCTTGTCTTCCTCCAAAGGGATTGCGCAGACCCGAG
>JARRNM010000031.1:0-19878 GCA_037384945.1 Deltaproteobacteria bacterium | reverse complement strand
AGGTGTGAGTCATCGGCTCGGAACCAAACCAGAACCATCAGCAGATCGGTTTTGGGAATGATGGAATACTGGAATGATGGAAGGTTGGGTTAGGAGGAAACGGAAGAGTTTTCCCAGCAGCTCTGTTCTTCTGCCCATCATTCCAATCTTCCATTATTCCAATATTCCCCTCTCCTGGCTCCTGACTACTTTCTTTCCTTTTTGCTTCTGAAATACATAACCAGGCCAAAAAGGCCAAAAATATATCCTATGCCCCCGATTATTTCCGTGACCCCAGGTCCCTCTTTCCGGGTAGTGCGGATAAGCCTGATCACCGGCTCAAGCCTTCGGTCCAGGGCCTGATCGATCATTACCTTCAACTGGCCCAGGTCAACCTCTGTTGAGGAAAAAGCTGCGCTATTCTCACTTACTTCTGCTTCCGGTTCTGGTGAAGATGACTCCGATCCTCCAAGGTCCCCGGCTGTTATGGTGAAGTCATTTTTATGACCCATGCCGGCAGTAAGGACAATCCTCAGATCTTCCGTAGCCGGTATTTTAAAAGAAAACTCACCCTTGTGGTTTGTTCTGCCTTCCAAAAGCTTGGCGCCCCCACTATTGTACACCTCCACCAGAGAGTTTTGCGCCCTTTTCCCCCCGGGGTAATAACCTTCAACGAAAACCATGTCGCCTTCAACCCAGGCGAAAACGTTGACCTTGTGGGCCCAGACTTGGGAGGGTAGGGTCAAAAAAGCGATTATTCCCAGAAAAAATATAGCTGACGCAGCACTTCGAGTGAGATGGGGGTGATTAGCCAGCGGCATGGGTCACTCCCAGAAGCTCCGGTTTGACTTTCATGAGAAAACCCAGACAAAAGGCTACTATCAGTCCTTCGAGAAACATCAGTGGAAGGTGGGTCAGGACAAGAATTTTTGCCGCTTGCATAAACGACTCGCCGGTGAATATGAGACACATGGCCAACAGTAGAGAACTGAACAAGACGGCAAAAAAACCGCAGCCAAAAGCCATGGCTGTGGCCACGCCTGGATGTTTCGAGGTTATGGATCGACCGAAAAGGTAATAGCAAAGAATGGCGGGCATGGCCATGACAAAGGTGTTAACTCCCAGAGTGGTCAAACCGCCAAACTGGAAGAGAATAGCTTGGAGAGTTAGCCCCACTAAAATGGCGGGAAAGGCCGTCCAGCCAAGTACGAGTCCCAATAGGCCGTTCAGAATCAGATGCACAGAGGAAGGGCCGACGGGCACCCGGATGAGGGAGGCCACAAAAAAGGCCGCCGTCAATACCGCCACCCGGGGGATCTTCTCATTGTCCATCTTCTTCAACCCCATGGCGACTCCAGCGGCCGTAAGGACTGCCCCAGCAACAAGTACCGGTGGAGAAAGAACTCCTTCAGATATGTGCATAGATCACCCTGTTGTGAGAAACAAAAAAAGGTCACACAAGCTTATCTTGAACCAACCCTTCGGGGCAATGATAAGCCTTCATGACCTAGTATGGGCAATAATTTTTTATCTTAAACTGTGGGCTTCGTCCCAACCGTTATGGGAAATTATTACCATCTTTCCAACTGGAGTCAAGGACATTTGCGATTGAAGATTGTAGATTTTAGATTGGAGATTCGAAGAGGCATAAAGCATAGCGTGGGGCATAGAGTAAGGAGTTAGAATTCAGAATCCAGAATTTAGAATTCAGAATCCAGAATTCAGGAGACAGGCAATCAAGAGTGATCCCTCTCAACTACTAGCAACTGAAGTCTTTGATTTCAGATTTCGGATTTGAGATTGCAGACGGCTAAAACTACAAAATTTGCAGATCGCCAATCTAAAATCCGATCAAACCAGGTCGTTTTCAAGGACCAACCGGAAGCGGGGTTTGCCGCTGCGAAGCTTTTCCAGGGCATCGTTGACTTTAGACATGGGAAATGTCTCGGTGACCGGCTCGATCCCATGTCTGGCCGCGAAATCCAGCATAGCTGCAATTGTTGCCGGGCTGCCCACTGGGGAGCCGCCAATTGATCTCTGGCCGCTGATCAAGGAAAAGACAGGGGCTGAGACGGAAGGTGCTGCACCAACGATATGAAGTTTGCCTTTCGGACGCAGACCGTTTAGGTAACCGTCCCAATCAAGTTCCACATTCACCGCCACCAGTATCATGGCGAAGGAGTTGGCCAGCTTTTCCAGAGCATCAGGATCATGGGTATTTACGAAGTGGTGAGCCCCAAGTGCACGAGCTTCAGCCTCCTTGTCAGGACTGGTTGAAAAGGCTGTCACCTCACAGCCCCAAGCTCTGAGAAAGCGGAGCGCCAGGTGCCCAAGGCCGCCAATACCCACCACCCCGACCCGGTCAGTGGGCAGAATGTTGTTCTGAACGATAGGGTTGAACACTGTAATGCCGCCGCAAAAGAGAGGTCCGGCAGTAGCGGGGTTGATGGACTCCGGAAGCGGGATGACCCAGCCCTGATGCGCTCTTACCTTGTTGGCAAATCCGCCGTGGCGGCCAACAATTATGCCTTCAGCAGAGGGACAGAGATTATGGTTGCCCGACATGCACTCCCTGCAAGTCATACAGGACTTGGAAAACCATCCGAGGCCAACTGTTTGACCAGGCTTGAGATGACTAACTCGTTCACCCACGGCAGCAATTTTCCCCGCGATCTCATGACCGGGCACCAGTGGGTATTCAGTCATTTGCCACTCGTTATTCAACATGCTCAAGTCGCTATGGCAAATTCCACAAGAGCTTATGTCAATCTCAACCTCATCGACTTGAAGATCTCCGGGATCGTACTCAAAAAGCTCGAGTAATCCGCCAGCTTCTTTGGCTGCATATGCTTTTATCGTCATTTTTACCCCCTAAATGTCGTCCTTAAGGTGATGCAGGGATGGAAGATGTTGCCTTGAATGCTTGGCCCGATGTCTATCCCCCCATGCTGATGATAAGGTTCTGACAGCTTCGCCTGTTGTTTATAAAATTAAGTCCGGAGTGTGCTCCATGCAATTGGTAGGGTTCATTCTTATTTAGGTAAAACGGTCAGCCCTTGTATGGGGGACCTTTACCTTGGTCGGGTCAGATTTCCTAGAGCCTTGGCCATAGAGTCAGCAGTTAGTTAATGAGTGTCCATCCGGAAACTCAACATTGTCATTCTGAGCCCTTCGGCAAGACCTGTCGACGAGACTTGTCGACGAGCTCAAGTCGTGTCGCTCGGGTCGAGTCGCTCAGGATAAACTCCGCGAAGAATCTCCCGCAACCTCAATAGCCACGGGATTCTTCGTCGTCCCGCTGTTAGCGGGACTCCTCAGAATGACAACCGAAAACCCAGTCTCCGGATGGACACTCATTACTTGATTAGAGAATTAGTTAATCCGTTGAAATCGTCTATCCCAGAGGTGAGCCTCCAGCCCTCTAAGGGCTGCGACCCTGTGTTTCGGCCTTGGCGCGGTCTCTTTGGAAGCTGTTCAAAGTCAGGTCCTGCTGACCTGATCTTTTATTTTCAGGAGTTGAGTTCCTGAGGGATTAGGGTACGTAAGTTGCATTAATTCAAGGGAAAAAATATATTAAGTTCTGGCTCCCGCGACGCCAGAGGTTTTGAGCACGCCGCCAGGGCCGGCAGGACTTTTCGGTTTCCAGGGGCAACTGTTTCAAGGTTTGATAGACGTATCATTTTGAACAGAAAAATGAATGAAAAACCATACAATTATCCCGCAATCAAGGTCCGGTACCCAGTTACTTTGTTGACCGCAGAAGGACATGTGCACGGGGAAACTCGGCTAATCAACAATCGTGGGGCACTTATTCGCTGTCACCAGCCGCCCCGGCTACATGAAACTGCCACCATAAGCATAGATATTTCGGAAAATGAGACCCTGATGGTGGAGGCCGAGGTGGTCCGATTGGAGTTTTATGAGATAGATAATAATGAACAGGTTTGCCCTCGGGGAATGGTGGTGCGCTTTACAAAACTGTCAACCGTTGGTTGCAAACGGTTACGCAATTTAATCGCCAAACACTATATGATGAAGCTTGACCGGTTGGCAGCCAAAGACTAGGCAGGCTATTTACCGGGTCCGCCTCAGGGCAGACGGGGAGAGAGCGTAGTCTTCCTCTCCGAGCCGGAAGCTGACCGTCCTTCATCGCGGGGCTCCCGACTACAATTGATCAAATATGGGGTCTCGCCTTGAGGTCCTATCTCCTGGCAGGTTCATCTCTCCAGAAGCGATAACGCAAGACCTTAATCCCATTCTTAAAGTGGACATTTTCTAAAAATACCTTCTCTTCGACTGGAAGTTCAAAACACATCTGCGCATTGACTTTGCGAAGTTGCTCTGAGAGCGGTAAATGGCGAGCCACTTCAATGGTGTAATGACTGGAATGTTCATCCTTAGCAAGCATATTAGAGTTTCCTCCTCAGGCGGCGAAGAAAAAGGCACAGCCTCTCCCTAGTATTAGTCCCTCGAAAGCTCAATTTGTTTCCTCTTAAAGTTAGCGTCCATCCGGCAGCATCTCAGCCTTGTTCTCAGCTCTTCGGCAAGCTCAGAGCCTGCCCTGAGCGACACGACTTGAGGAGTTCGAGTAAGGTTCAGTCGAACTCCTCGTCGACAGGTCTTGTGGAGGGCTCAGAATGGACCTGGCCAGCGGTCGGATGGATAGTTGCGTGGAACTTAATTCCTAGTTACTGTCTTATTTAATAGCCGGGCGGATTTCGAAATAGGGGAAAGGGAATTCCTGCCGGCAAGGACAGGTGAATGTGGGTATTTTTCCTATTTACATGGACGTACTTAGTGGTCTATCATGTCGTTGCTTAGATGTTCGGGCGTAAAAAAGAGCAAACCGAGGAGGGTGAGCAATGTCCAGAACAAAGCAGAAGAACAAAACGGAGAAAAAAAGGATTACCTTTAAGTTGGAGGCAGTCGGAGCCAAGCAGGCCTGTTTGGTGGGAGACTTCAATAGTTGGGATGAAAGCAAGCACAAAATGAAAAGGGACAATAAAGGGAGGTGGACCAAGATTGTTATTCTGCCCCCCGGGAGATATGAGTACAAGTTTCTGGTGGACGGACAATGGCACAATGATCCAGGCAATGATCAAATGGTGCTAAATACCTACGGTTCCCATAACAATATTTTGAAAGTCTAAAACTTCAAAAGTAATATTAGGCGGGAGAAATCACCGGTGGTGGTTTTTGCCCGGAAGAAGAGGTGTGTCAAGGGAAAGCAACTCGTTAACTAGTAAGAGACTGAATCAGAGAGGACGGCAATTCTCTTGCAGAATGGACACTACTTTTTTGGCTGACAACTCTCTTTGTTATCTAGTGCGTAATTTGGAATTTGCCCTCTTGATACATTTCCACAGTTTCCCTCTGCAACAACGGGCTGAATAGTTCTTTTTTGACCCGATCTCTTGTTCGCGAGTCCGGTATTGGTCTAAACCAAGCCGTGCCAAAGGTAAAGACTCGATTTGTATTAGCATGATTGTCTTTTGAGCACCTTTCACAGGGCGGTACTGCTCCCTCTTCCACCGAGGCTCGATCAACTCGAACCGCGGGAGTAGCTATGCCGGCGTCGAGGGAGAAGCCCATACCAGCCATGCAACCGCAGTCAAAAAACCACCAAGCTACACCTACCAAATGCGGTTCCGGATAATTGTTTTGAATCCAATCGCTGGCAGCCTCTAGCAATAGCTTTTGTCTTTCTGTTAGATGCATGAATTGAATCTTTCCTGGTTACATGGTGTTGAGTTTTTAGCCCATTCCATGTGTTCATTTTTAATAATGAAGAGCAAATGAATTAGCGAGCAATAAACATGCCAAGGTCTAATTCAACTACTTTCCATTCATAAATCCGCCTTTTCCGAGATCTCTTCGTTAATCTGCCAAATTCTTCTGTGCCATGAGCCGTTACAGTTTAGGCCCATGCATCTATTTCTTTGATTTCAGCAGAAACTGCCACTTTATTGAGCAAGAATCTCGGCTATTGAACAGAGGAGATCCTTGGATGGGAATCAAGCAAAAATGGAAAACTCCCTTTTGGGGAAAGAAGAGAACCATTTATTTGAAAAAATCTAGGCTCTATTTACTTGACATGTTTGATTTATTGTGGTTTAAGTCGCCTCAGGTGGTTAAAGATACAGGAGGCTGATGATAATTCGTCACAGCACGTATCGATTGTGACAAGGCTGGCCGGCTCACTGGCATTTGAGCTGGTTATTAAACAGAAACCACCGTATCGCCTTGGCATTGACATGTCTCTTCCCCACTCAAGGGAAAGAACCGGCCTGCACCGGCACCGTAAGTGGACAGAAATTTCCCTGTCTGCCAAGGGTCTAGCCGTTCCATTTGCCCACGATTCAGCCAACTTTCCTTCTGTTAGCCCAGACTACTTGATACCATTTTCCACCGACAAACATCCCCTATTAATCCGGCAAGGAGAATGTCAACTATGAGATCTCTGCTGCGAAAGGTTGGAGCCCTGTTAGGCGGACCGATTGGCAAGTTCAAAAAGTCAGATGACTTTCACGGGCAAACAACCAGGGAGAGAAGTCCCTCTTCTTTCCCTGCCCTAGGACAGAAAGGAGGGAGAGCCATGAGGAAAATTGCTCTTGTCAACCAAAAGGGCGGCTGCGGCAAAACGACCACAGCAATCAATCTAGCCCATTTTTTGGCAGCAGAGGGCAAGCAGGTGCTCTTGATTGATCTGGATCCCCAAGGGCACACCGGACTTGGACTTGGGGCAGAGGTTGACCATGCAGAGAAGACTATCTATGAGGTCCTGTTGGGCCAAATACCCATCAGCGCAGCCATCCAGAAATTGCAAGAGAATCTCTATGCTGTTCTGAGTGATGTGGTCTTAAGTGCCTTCGAGCAGGTCATGGCAGGTGCCAGCGAGCGGGAATACAAACTCACCCAGAGCCTGGTGGAAATTGAAAGCAATTACGACTACCTCATCATTGATAGTCCTCCCAGCGTAGGTCTTTTGACCTTTAACGGGCTGGTGGCAGCAGAGGAGGTAATCATTCCTGTAGACCCCAGTTTTTTCTCTGTTCACGGTCTCGGGAAGCTGCTGGATACAATCCAGATTATCGAAGAGAGGGTCCGCCATGAGCTCAGGATCAAAATTCTGGCCACGAACGTCGATCTCAGGACAAATTTCTGCAGGAAACTAGTCGAAGAGCTCAGAGGCAGATTCCCTGAAAACTGTTTAGATACTGTGATCAACACCTGCACCAGATTGAGGGAGGCTGCAGGGGAGGGAAAGGCCATCGCCGAATTTGACGAACACTCAGCTGGCTTCCGTGATTATCAAAGTCTCACCAGGGAGATTCTTGATGAGGAGCCTGAAATGACTGCCAAGGGTTTTACTCTGAAATCTTTTTTGGCAGCCCAAGGACGGCTCAGGTTGCCTGAGGCAAGGGAAATATTGTTCAAACTGGAAGCGCCTGAAGGCTCGGTGGTGCAGCTTGCTGGAGACTTCAATGAATGGGTGCCGGAATCCCTGGATCTTACCGAGTTCCAGGGTAGACCCCTCTGGCACAAGAGTATTTCCCTCAAGCCTGGATCCTATGAGTACAAGTATCTGATTGATGGCCGCTGGATAGCCGATCCTACCAACGACAGCACGGTGGAAGATTCCTACGGCGGAGTAAATTCGCTAATTAGCCTGTGAGCTTGGGTGGATTGTTTATGAAGGGAAGTAACAAGCAGAAGAGAGGCTTAGAAAGTGTATCACATTTTTTCCTCTCAGCCCCGCAACCTTCTGCGGAGAAAGAAAGAATTACTATCCAGGTGGCAGCTAGAATGCTTGGAGTCTCCAAAGGCCCGATAATTAACTATTTGAACAAGGGACTGCTGACACGGATAAAAGAGGACGGTCACATTTGCATCGGGATGGATGAGGTAACGAGTTTGGCTGGCTTCGGGAAAAAGGGTTCCGACCCACCAACAGCAGCAGCACCGGAAGCAAAACACCAAGAATTGGAGAGTCTGAAAACTGAACTCGACAGCTTGAAGCAAAATTTAGCAACCCAAACCAACGAATTGGTAAAGGCCAAGCTTAGAATTGAGCAGCTAGAAGGACTATTGGATCTCAACAGGGTACAGGATTCTAATGACCGCAACTCCGGAGAGATCAAAGCCAGATTGTTTGCCTTGGAAGAGGAGTTGAAGCGGCTGAATCGTTCTTGGTGGAAAAGATTGCGGGGAGATGTGTAAGGCAGGCGGTACTGAAAAGTGAATCCGCTCAGCCCCTCTATCTATGCGTCCTTCTTGATTCCCGGGTTAATAGGGTCGATTCTATTGGCTCAGCTCTCTGGTGCACAAATGCCAATAGCTGCACTTTTTCCTTGAACAGACTTCGACCGCCCGCTTGTAGCAATCGTGGAATCCCTGGCTTTTCTGCTTCTCGCGAACATATTCCACAGTGCAATCTTCGCACAATCCCCCGGAGTACTCACTAGAATGACCTCCATTGCGCCACGTTTTTCTGCACTTTATGCAAATGTAAGTCATTTCTAATTTCCCTAAAAACAACTTCTTTAACCCGGATATTTCATGAATAACCTGCTGCGACCACAGATTCGCGGTCTTGCGGCAGAAATTCATGAAATATCCGGGTTAAGTCGGTAGCCATCCGAAAAGACCCCTTTCCGGCTGGATACTGGTTAATGGTTATGACCTCTAGTTTTTAAAGATTTCGTCGGATATTCTTTAGCAATGGATGTGCCAATTTGCGGATTGGCCAGACTAAAGGGGGAAAGATCGCATTTTGAGTATGGTCTGTTTGAGAAGGAAGTCATTTCTCGAGCCTTGGCAATATTGACAAATCCGCACAGCATGTTTTAGCTTACAGGGCAACCTACTAATTCACCATTGGCAAGCGCGTTTAATCGTTACGAATACAGACCGCTTCCCATGTCAACAAGTTCCGGGCGCACCGAGGTATTTCTCTGCGCTGAGGAAGTTTGCTTCTATGTTATTGAAAAAGGGCATTATTGCTCTAATGGGTTCGGGTGAGTTGACGGCCACTATGGTGGAAGTTCACAAGGAACTGCTGGGGAGTCTGACCCAGCCCCCGAAGGCCATATTTATTGACACACCGGCAGGATTTCAGCTCAATGTGGATCAACTTTCGGAGAGAGCTGCACAGTATTTCCGCAAGCACGTTAAGCAGCACCTGCTCTCAGCCTCTTTCAAATCGAAGGAGGGGTGTACGGAATTCGAAGCAGAGCAGGCCTACCAAAAGTTGCGGCGGGCAAATTTCATTCTCATTGGCCCAGGTAGCCCTACTTATGCTGTTCGCCAATGGCGAGGAACATCCATTCCAGAAATGATCACCAGGCAGGTGGAACAAGGGGGTTGTCTGGTGGCTGCCAGCGCTGCGGCCCTGACAGTGGGACGCTTCACTCTCCCTGTATATGAGATTTACAAAGTGGGCGCAGATCTGCACTGGGTGGAAGGGATAAATATTCTGGAGCACTTCGGTTTCAATCTTGTGGTCATACCCCATTGGAACAATGCCGAGGGTGGGACTCATGACACTCGCTTCTGTTTTATGGGGGAACCCCGCTTCAGCAAGCTGGAAGCTATGCTGCCGGAAGATGTGTCGGTTTTTGGCTTAGACGAGCACACAGCCTGCCTCATTGACCTGGAAAGAGATGAAGCTTTAATCAAGGGACTCGGCAGTGTAACCCTGCGACGAGGAGGTGAGGAGATCGTCTTTGAGAAGGGGGACCGGTTTTCTCTCGAAGTACTTCGTGGTGGAGCCGTTGGTGAGAAAATAAGAGAGAGAGTTTCGCAGCCGGAAACACGGAAACTCTCTTCTGGTCCGGAGGGAGAGTCTTTCTGGGATAGAATACATGGGATCGAAGAGGACTTTCGTATCGGTCTTGAGAAGCATGATTCAAAGAAAACCACAAATGCCCTGCTAGAGCTTGACAGGGCCATATGGAAGGGTAAGGAGGACCTGGAAAACGAGGAATTTATCTCTCAGGCAAGAGAAGTGCTCCGAGATCTGATCGTTCTTTTTGGCATAAAGCTTGAGACTTCGCCCAAAGACAAGGCTGAATGCTTGACCCCGGTTATAGAAGAACTTCTGAGCCTGCGCCAGAGATTCAGAGAAAACAAAAAATGGGAAGAGGCCGATGCCATCAGGGAGAGCCTGGAGCAAGGGGGGGTAATAATTGAGGATACCGAAGAGGGATCCCGCTGGCGACTCAAGTCTTAGGGAAGTAGTCAGTAGCCAGAAGCCAGTAGGAGAAGAGGCACACGGCCCAAGGCGCAAGGTACAAGGAAAAAATTCAGTCTTTTTGCCTTGTACCTTGCGCCCTTCATCAGTTCGAAATTCCCAATCACCTAGGAAGTAAGGATAGATGACAGATGATAGTTCATCCTATTATAAGAGTACTCTTCATTGCCCATGAGGACGACCCGTCTCTCCAGCCGTTGTTGTCCTACCTGGGATCAATCCATCACCTGGAATTGACCCTGGAGGCTCGAGTGGTTGGGGATTTGACTGCCCATGATGTTGTCGTCACTGCCGACACAGCCGCCTTGGCGAACTACCATGAACATTTGACAAAGTTTGTTCACCGAGGTGGGGGTTGGTTGGGGCTGGTCCGTCTCTCGGAGATGGATCTGCCGGAGATCTTTGGAGCGCAGCCAGATCCGGTGGGACCTGTGGCGGAGTTGCGTATCCTGTTTGACAACAGAGACCATCCGCTGGCAATCCGCTTGACCGATGCCCTGTATCTCCAAGGGGTCTACCGGTCTCTGACTAAAACGTCAAAAGAGACAGAAACAGTACTTTATGCTGACTGGCAATACAAACATAGCCCAGTACTGGTTCACCGGTCTGTGGCTGACGGGCAAGTTGCCTGTACCACCCTGCAAGCTTACGACCACCTCCTCTTCCAACAGATTCTCTACCGTCTATTGCGCCACTTAGCCGGACAACCGCTGAGCCGCAAGACCATAGGGGTTGGGCTCCTAGGTTATGCCCAATCTGTAGGCAAGGCTCACGGCCTGGGCATCGAGGCCACTGATGGTTTGAGTCTGAGGGCCGCTTGTGATTTGAATCAGCAGATCCTTAAACAGGCAAAAGATGATTTTCCCCAGGTGAGGACCTATGACTCTGCCAAAGCACTAGGGGCTGATCCTGAAGTTGAGCTGGTTATCATTGCCACGCCGCCTAATACTCATGCCAACCTGTCTTTGCAGATGATGGCGGCAGGCAAGCACGTGGTTTGCGAGAAGCCTTTGGCACTCAATAGAAAAGAGACAGCCGCCATGATTGAGATGGCTGAAAAAGGGCAGGTACATCTCAGTTGCCACCAGAACCGCCGTTGGGATGTGGATTACCTGGCGATCAGACAAGCCTTGGCTGAGGGGCTGATCGGCGAGCTGTTTTATGTGGAAATGTTTGTTGGCGGCTTTAACCACCCGTGTGGCTACTGGCACTCCCACGATAAGATTTCAGGTGGCACCGCTTATGATTGGGGCGCCCATTATTTGGATTGGTTGGTAAGTTTGGTGGACCAAGGGGTCTCGGCAGTTATCTCCACGCGACAAAATCGCGTTTGGCACGACATTAGCAATGCCGATCAGGAAAGGATACAGATAAGGTTTGCCGGTGGACAGGAGGCTGAGTTTATTCACTCCGATATCGCCGCTGTGCGCAAGCCAAAGTGGTATCTACTGGGAACAAAGGGAGCAATCGTGGGTCATTGGCTTGATTTAAGCACCTACGAGATTGATCCTGTCCTCTATTACCACCGGCACCCCATTCCCGCCACTGAGATGGTGCCGGACTTAACCTTGCACCGCCGTCACCATTCAGGCGAAATAGTTGCCCAAAAACTGGCGCTTCCCAAAAGAGAGCATTATCTTTTTCATCGTAACCTGGCTGATCACTTACTGACGGGAGAGCCCATAGCAGCGCCACTCGAAGATTCGGTGCTGGTGGTCGATATTCTAGAGGCGGCCTCGAGATCGGCAGCAAAGGGAGGCACGTTAGAGGGGCTGAATGGTTGAAAAAATCAAATGGGGGATTTTGGGCAATGCCGAGATTGCCCGGGTATGTGTTATCCCCGCCATACGAAAATCTAGAAACGGCATAGTTCATGGACTTGCCACACGCTCTCCTGAGAGTGCCGGACGGGTAGCGGCGGAAAACAACATTAGCCAGATATACCCTGGATATGATGACCTGTTGGCCGATCCGGAGATTGATGCGGTATATATTCCACTGCCCAATCACCTGCACCGGACTTGGACCCTGAAAACGCTGGAGGCGAACAAACACGTTTTGTGTGAAAAACCATTTGCCTGCAATGCAAGTGAGGCGACTGAGATGGTCAATGGAGCCTCTGCTGCCGGTTTATTTTTGATGGAGGCTTTGATGTACCGCTTCCACCCGCGCAACCAATTGGTCAGAGATATGGTGACCCTTGGCAAAATCGGCACGGTGAACTTGGTCAGATCTGCTTTTTGTTATCCCATGGACAAGGAAATTTTGGCCAAAGGAGACAATGCGAGGTTAAAGGTGGAAATGGGCGGGGGCGCCCTGCTGGATGTGGGCTGTTATTGCGTTAGCGTGGCCCAGTGGTTCATGGGAGCCGAGCCCACTGCAGTGCAAGCCCAGGCTGTATATCATTCAAGTGGCGTGGATATGCACCTGGTAGGATCGCTGCGCTTTCCTGGAGAGGGTCTTGCAACTATTGAAGCCAGTTTCATTTCGTCACTCCAGCAGACATATTCCATCGTAGGCAGTGAAGGTGCCATCGAATTGCCTCATGATGCTTTTATTCCCTGGGAAAGGGAGGCGACCTTTACCGTGCGGGGTAAAAACCAGGAGGTGGGGCAGAAACACCTAATCCCAGGTGCGGATGAGTATCAACTGATGGTGGAACATTTTGCTGATGCGGCCTTGGGTAGGGAAGCATTGACTGTAAAGCCGGAAGAAAGTGTTCGCAATATGCGAATTCTGGATGGCCTGGCAGAGGCAGCCCGCACCGGTACCACGGTGCGATTATAGATTGAGGATTTGGGATTGCGGATTGCGGATTTGAAAAGGCGTAGAGCAAAGAAGCCAGAGGGCAGAGGACAGCAAGTAGAATTTAGAGGTCAGATATCAGAGGTCTGAGGTCAGGTATAAAGCTGATCTCTGATCTCCGACTTCTGACCTCTGTGATGGACGATTTCTACGATTTAAACCGGTTCAACGATTTAAACGGGTTCAACGATTTGAACGACTTGAACGATTTCAACGACGCATAACCCGTTAGCTTAATTTTAGACATTTTAGCTCACTTTAGAACATTTTAGGGACTTGAGGCATTTGTGATTTCAGATGGCATATACTGTTAGGCAAGAAACCTTTGAAAGTTTCCACGCTCTGTGGCTGGATAGAAAAAGTCCTCTTGAATGGGATTGCCTTTTTGTTCTGCCCAGCTGGTTGAAGGTTTGGTGCAATGTTTTCAGCGATGAATCATCACCTTACATAACTGCCGTCAGAGATAAGGAGAAACTCATCGGTATTGCGCCCCTTATGGTCGAAGGAGAAGAGGCACGCTTTATCGGTGACCCGGATGTTTGCGATTATCAGGATTTCATCGTTGCCCCCGGAAGGGGAAAGGAATTTTTCGAAACTCTGATTAATCAGTTGGGAAAGCAAGGTATCCGCAGGTTCGATCTGAACACCGTGCGAGCTGACTCTAAAGTACTCACTGAACTTGTGGCTGCAGCCAAAAGTCTGAAATGTGAGGTTTCTTGTAATGCGGAGGATGTAACTTTGGAGTTGGACCTGCCAGCTAGCTGGGATAAATTCTTGGCTGAGTTGACCGGCAAGCAAAGGCATGAAGTTAGACGAAAACTCAGGAGATTAAACGATGCCGGGGAGATCAACTATCGGGTGGTAGAGGATTTTGAACGGGTAAAGGATGAAATGGAGACGTTTTTGGCACTCTTCGGGTTGAGCCGATCAGACAAGGCGGCCTTCATGACCAACCAGATGCGTTATTATTTTCGCCTACTGGCAGAGTCAATGGCGAAGGCAAATCTTCTGAAACTTTCTTTTCTTGAGGTTGATGGCACACCTGCGGCAGCAGTAATGTGCTTTGATTATAATTCCACAATATATCTCTACAACAATGGTTATGATGGTAGATTCAGTTCGTTGAGCGTAGGTCTGCTCAGCAAGGTGCTAACCATCAAAGAAAGTATGCGCAGGGGGAAAAAGAAGTACGATTTTTTAAAAGGCACGGAAGAATATAAATACCGTTTGGGCGGCAAACCTGTTCCCTTGTACAGATGTCAAGTTAAACTTGGGTGAAAGTGGAATTGCAAACTGAAATCTAGAAAGGTGACTCCCTTGGAAGCAGAGAAGCTACGGATCGCAATGCTAAGCGTCCATTCAAGCCCCATGGGCGATCTGGGAACAAAAGACACCGGGGGCATGAGTGTTTATGTCCGGGAGCTTGCCCGGGAACTTGGGAACCGCGGTCATGGGGTAGATATTTATACCCGGCTGAACGGTTCCAGACAAAGGCAAATAGCCCACTTGGGCGAGAAAGTCCGCCTTGTTCATCTAAAGGCCGGAAAGAACGGTGAGATGAATAAACTGGCTCTTTATGGTCATCTTGATGAGTTTTTTAGGGAGCTGGAAGAATTCAGAACCCGGGAGTCTATCCACTATGATCTGATTCACAGTCACTACTGGCTGTCTGCCAGGGTGGGGATGTGGGCCCAGGAGAGGTGGGAAGTCCCTCATATTTTCATGTTTCATACTATTAGTGCGGTAAAAAACAGTACAGCCGGGTCGGAGAGAGAGCCCGAACTTCGCACGGCTACTGAAAAGCATTTGGCAAGGAACTGTGACCGATTGCTGGTGGCTACGGAGAATGAAAGAATTCGCTTGGTGCGACACTATGGGGCATCTCCTGAGGCCATCGGCGTCGTTCCCTGTGGGGTAAACTTGGATCTTTTTCGCTTAGGGGACAGGGCAAAGGCACGGGAGAAGCTCGGTTTTGCTCAAGATGAATCGATTGTTTTGTTTGTGGGGAGATTTGCTCCGTTAAAGGGAATAGACCGGTTGATGGAGGCCGTGTGCTTTTTGCAGCACCATGAGCGGTTGCGTTTGGTAATTGTCGGCGGTGACGGCAGTGACACACCTGAATTTCAAGGCCTGAAAGAATTGTCCAGGAATCTGGGAATTGAGGACGGCGTCACTTTTGCGGGCAGGATAGCCCAGGAGAAACTGCCGGCCTATTACCGTGCTGCAGATGTACTAGTTGTGCCTTCGTACTACGAAAGCTTCGGACTGGTAGCGCTGGAGGCCCTCGCTTCAGGTACGCCGGTGGTAGCCACCAAAGTGGGGGCAATGGAGACTATTGTAAGAGAGGGTGCGACAGGACACGTGGTGGGCAATGGTTCTCCCCGTTTGCTGGCAAAGGGTATAGATAAGTTTATCTCGGGCGCCAATGGGTTGTCCGCTCCTGAGATGCGAGCCTCGGTTCTTCGATTCAGTTGGGCAAATGTGGCGTGTGCCATGATAGACCAATATGCGGCAGTGCGAAAAGAGTGGTGTTTTAACAGTTGCTGCTGCGGGAAAGTCTCAATTCTTTAGGAGTCTCACCGTGACCAGAGCAGTTGATGTAATGGTTATAACGGCCCATCCGGACGATGCAGAATTTGGTGTTGCCGGTACAGTGGCGCGCTGGACCAGAGAAGGAAAAGAAGTTGTCTACATAATATGCACCAACGGGAACAAGGGCACCGGCGATCGCAGCCTGAAACCGCAGGATCTGGCCAAGATCCGCCAAAGAGAGCAAAAAGCAGCAGCCAAGATCCTGGGCGTCCGGGAAGTGGTGTTCTTGGGGTATCCCGACCAGGAACTAGAGGATACTCCGGAGTTCCGAAAACAATTAGTGCGCTACCTTAGGATGTATCGGCCCAAGATTGTGGTGACCTCCGATCCCTACAGGCGTTATCTCTGGCACCGTGACCATCGCATTGCCGGTCAAGTTGCCCTGGATGCGGTTTTCCCCTATGCCAGGGATCACCTGGCGTATCCTGATTTGCTGGAAGAGGGTTTGGAGCCTCACAACGTGGAAGAAATATGGTTCTGGGCGGCTGAAGAGATAAACCATCGTTCCGATATAACTGATACCTTTGAGATCAAGCTTACGGCATTACGGTGTCATGAAAGCCAGGTAGCGGGCTTTCCCAACCCTGCCAACCTGGAAGAGTGGCTCAGAAAAAGGTGTAAAGACATGGCAGAAGGAGAGGATTTCGAGCTGGGAGAAGGCTTTCATCGGGTAGAGATTGGCTGGTAAAAGCGCATAGCGCATAGAGCACAGGGCATAGGGAAAAGACATCCGGCAGGAGGCAGCGGGCAGCGGGCAGGACAAGTAGGCACTAGGGAGTATGCACTAAGCACCAAAGCGGTGAGAAGTCAGAGGTCGGAGGGCAGAGGTCAGACGACGGATGACAGAGGACAGCTCCTTTTAGTTAATGTTCTATACTTTATGACCTATGCGATGGGGTCCAGTGGTCGCGATCAGAAATCCTAGGCCAGCAAACCAGCCAGCTCATCCTCCAACTCTTCGGCTGTGGTGAAGAGAATCCCGTGGAGTCCCATCTTTCTTGATGCTAAGACGTGCTCCTCGGTGTCATCGATGAACACCGCTTCCTCAGGCGCCACGGCCAATCGCCGCAGGGTAATTTCGAATGCAGCCGACTCAGGCTTAACCACGCCCTCCTCACCTGAACAGAAAACCGTGTCGAATAGATCGAGCATGTTCCAGTCAGCAAGCCATTGGCTCAACCCAGGCGGTGAATTTGATATTACCGCCAGTTTGTAAGGACCATTCAACCGTTGAATTAGCTGCAAAACTGACTGATTAATCGCCTCATCCGAGTGATAGCGGCGGCGGAATGCATCAATTTCAGCCGGGGTGTTCAGCTTAAGATCAGGGCCGATTTTCTGCCAGAATTCCTCCAGCGTTTTGCCACCGACAAGAGCTTCCTGCCAGGCCTGACTATCGAACATTAGTGAGTTGATCGTGCCGGGCTCCAGTCCCAAGTCTCTCTCGTAGCTCCTGAACAAGGAGGGGGGCTTTTGGGCCGAGATGACCCGCCCGAAGTCGAAGATTATGGCTTTTATCATCTGTGGTTCCCTAATTTGCGGGGTTTACCGGCCAGTTTCACTGCCCAGTTCTCAAAAATGCTAACCATCGACTTTATTATAGTCAAAGGAAGTGAAAACAGGGGGTTGGCAAATTAAGCCTTCGCTGGAGTTTTTTTGATGCTCACTAGTTAGCGTCCATCCAGAAACCTGCTTTTCAGTTGTCATTCTGAGGAGTCCCGCCAAGAGCGGGACGACGAAGAATCTCGTCGCTAATGGGTTGCCCGAAGATTCTTCGCGGAGTTTATCCTGAGCGACTCGACCTGAGGACTTCGAGTGAGCCTCAGTCGAACTCCTCGTCGAAAGGTCTTGCCGAAGGGCTCAGAATGACAATGTTGAGTTTCCGGATGAGCACTAGTTGATCAGCCGCCTTCTCATGAGGACGATCGCCAAAATAAAAGCAGCAGCTGAGAAAAGAAGCAAGTAGAGAAGACTCGACAAGAGCTGAGCCTGTAGTTTGCCTATGGCCAGAGCTCGAACTAGCACCACAAGGTGGGTAAGGGGGAGAACTTGGGCCAGAAGCTGAGCCCAGCGGGGCAGGGTCTCCAGGGGGAAGAAGGTACCACTGAATAGGAACATGGGCGTGATGAAAAGAAAGATGGGAAAGTTAAATACCTCAATTTGTGGCACCAAGGCGGTAAAGCACATGGCCACAGAGCCAAAAGCCAACCCTCCAAGAAAGGCAAGAGGTATGATCAAAAGGGTCTGGGGGTAGACGAGGAGTCTGAAGAAACTTATTACCGCCACCATGAGAATCGTTGCAATTATAGATTTTACCGCGCCCCAGACAATTTCACCGGTGATGATCTCATCCAGGTTGAGGGGAGTAGCCATGATGGCATCGAAAGTCTTTTGGTAGTACATGCGTACGAATGAAGCGAAGGTGTTTTCAAAAAAGGAGTTATGCATTATGTTTATTGCAATGAGTGCCGGTGCGATGTAGGCAACGTAGCTCACAAGTTCCCCTCGGTATGAGATCTCCCGGACCAACAGACCCAATCCGGCTCCAAAAGCAAGCAGATACAAGATAGGCTCCAGGATTGGCGGCAAAAAGTTTACCTTCCAGGTGCGTTGCAGCACTAGGAAGTTTCGCTGCAATATGCGGAAAAATCTCGGCGATACGTGTGGTAGCCAGTTCATTTCAGGTTTCAGTGTTCAGGTTTCAGGTTTCAGTGTTCAGGTCTATCCTTTCTGAAACCTGACACCTGAAACCCGCTAGATTAATCTCTCAGTTCCCTTCCCGTGAGCTTTAAAAAAACATCTTCGAGGGTGGCCATTCTCAGACTGCAGCCCCTCTCGCAGAAACTCTCAGAAATCTTGCGAAAGAGGGTCTCACCATCCCTGGTGTAGATGAGCAACCTATGAGCAAGCTCCTCGTGGTCCAACCGGCTCTCTTTCACTAAATCTAAGAGTGATTCACTTGGTGACTCAACCTCGATTACATTGGCTCCCACATTTTGGTTGATGAGATCCACTGGTCCACCCTCAACTAAGATACGGCCATGATCCATGATCACCAATCTGTCGCAAAGGTGTGCCGCCTCCTCCATATAATGAGTGGTGAGGAGAATACCCAGTCCCTGAGCCTTCAGCTCTGCCAGCCGGCCCCAGACCTGATGTCGCGATTGAGGATCCAGACCGGTAGTAGGCTCATCTAGAATAAGGAGTTCAGGCTTATTGATAAGGGCACGGGCGATAACCAGTCTCCGCTGCATACCACCGGAGAGCTCCAATATTTTAGCGTCTTTCTTGTGCTCCAAGCGCATGAAACGCAGCAATTCGGAGGCTCGCTCCCTGGCTGTGGCTCGCGGTAGGTCGAAATAGCTGGCAAAAGTAACCAAGTTTTGGAAAACGGTGAGGTCTGGATCCAGATTATTTTCTTGCTGGCACACCCCGCTCTTTGCCTTAATCAGCCGGGCATGCTTCTGGATGTCCAGGCCAAAGACCCTGAGAGTTCCGGAAGTGACCGGGCTGAATCCGTAGATCATGCGGACGGTGGTTGTTTTCCCAGCCCCGTTGGGACCGAGGATACCAAAGCACTCTCCCCTGGACATGCGCAAAGATATCCCATCGACTGCCTTCAGGCCATTAAAGGTTTTGCAGAGATCTTCGGCAAATATGAGATCCTCGACCATTTTCCCCCACCTCACACGGGCTGCATGATTGCACCTTTTGAAATCATAGTAATCACTTTGTGCCGTAAGCGCCAGAGTGACACACTTTCGGTCAGGAAAGAGTATTTTTGAGGTCCGGCTGGCCATTTAAAATAGGGCTTCAGTATCTAGGTGTCAGCATTCAGGTCTATCATTCCTGAAACCTGACACCTGAAACCATAAAATTTAGAACTTGGAGTTCGGGATCTAGGTATGCTACCAGTCCATTACTCCAGCATTATGAGAAAAAGATCATAGAAAAGGTACTTACTGGAAGAGACCAGAAGATCATAGAAAGGAAATTGTTCATGGTTAAGGGAATAAGCTTGGCAAAAGTCCTTGAATCCTCCCGAAAAGCTTCTCTCATCTCCACTGTTCCCTTTTTGGCTAGAACCCTTCCCATTCAACAAGCCCTCCATAATCCCATGCGGGGGGGCAAGCCTGTGAATCATAAAGGGTATTTGCCTGCCAGAATTATTAACGGAAGGGGCATTATAGCGACACTGATCAAGAGGAGGTATTTATGAAATGGATAGAGCCTGCTCATGCCGCTGATCA
>JARRNM010000030.1:0-19887 GCA_037384945.1 Deltaproteobacteria bacterium | reverse complement strand
CGTTGGGAATGGCTCTGGATGAGCCAAATGAACAGGATCAGGTATTCGAACTTGCGGGCGTGACTTACCTTGTCAATGGCGGCCTTCTTAACCAGGCCAGCCCTATAAAGGTGGATTACGTGGAGGACGCACATTCCTCTGGCTTTTCCATCACCTCAACCTTGGCAAAGCCAGACAACTGTGGCTCTTGTAGTTGCTAGTAATGTTCTGTCCGACAATATACCGACTCTCACGGAAGAGGGTCGGTATTTTTTACTTTGGAGGATTGCAGTTTTGGAGTATTGGAGTACTGCCTTGGAATAATTTAGCCTAAACTCTTTCTTGTTTTTGCACCACTCCATCACTCCACTACTCCATCAGTTATTCGCTCCTGAAAAGCAGTTTCGCCTCAAACGAAAGTTCGTTCTTAGCCCGGGAGTACCTGGCTAATTTTCGTCCTGTTTCAACCACTGCCAACCGGACTCCACCAACCGCTGCCGCAACCAGATGAGCACATTGTGGAATTCGTCTCGTAGCTGGCCCAAAGCCTGTCCTCGATGACTTACCTGATTTTTTTCCTCAGTGCTTAGTTGGGCGAAGGTTTTTTTCAGCGGCGGATAGTAAAAAATCGGGTCGTAGCCAAAGCCTTTGCTACCACCGGGTTTGTCGGCGATTACACCCTGACAGCGCCCCTCGTAGATCAGAGCCGGCCCCCAAGGCACGGCAATGGCGATGACACAGGCGAAGGCAGCATCACGATTTTTAACATTTTCAAGCTCTCTGAGCAGCTTGGCGTTATTTTCTGCATCCGTGGCTTTTTCTCCCGCATAGCGGGCAGATCGTACTCCCGGGCCGTTTCCCAAGGCCTCCACCATGAGCCCAGAATCGTCCGCCAGTGCAGGGAAGCCAAGTATCTTTGCGACAAAACGGGCTTTTTTAACCGCATTGTCTTCAAATGTCTCACCGTCTTCCTCAATTGGAGGAGTGGGACCAAAGTCCATAAGATTCTTGATTTCGACCGGGAAATCGGCGAGCAGTGCTCTGATCTCCTCAGTTTTGCCTGCGTTTGTCGTTGCCAGAACCAATGGTATTCGAATCATGATAACCTCAAGCAAGTTGATGTTCACGGGAGGTTGTTATCCTAAGTCACATCGTTCGTAGAGTCAATTTATCATCCTCGGAGTATTGGAGTACTGGAGTGCTGGAGAAATGCAAAGTCATGAAGAATCCATTAATCCTTTAGTTTTTGTCCCAACACTCCAATACTCCAAAATTCCATTACTCCATCTTTATAACTCCTTACCGTTGACTTTTAGGCCCAAATTTTTTAACAATTGCAGACAACTAGGGTATAAGACCCTTTGGGGTTCCTGGCCCAGCGCGCCGGAGGTGACTAATCATGCCGATTTATGAGTTTTATTGCCCGGAATGCCACATGGTATTCAACTTTTTCTCCCGTACTATCAACACTGAAAAGATACCTCCTTGTCCCAAGTGCAATCGTCTAAAACTCGAGCGACAGATGTCCTCCTTTGCCGTACTGCGCGGCGCCAAGGAGGATCAGGACGATGGCCTCCCGAACATTGACGAGCCGAAACTGGAAAAGGCCATGACCGCTCTCGCCAGCGAGGCTGAGCGGATAAATGAGGACGACCCCAAACAGGCGGCCCAGTTGATGCGAAAATTGACTCATATGACCGGCCTGGAGCTCGGCACCGGCATGGAGGAAGCCTTGCGTCGAATGGAGGCTGGCGAAGATCCAGAACAGATTGAAGCAGAAATGGGTGATTTGCTAGAAGAAGAAGATCCTTTGGTTTTTCAAGGACAAAGGAAGTCAACTTCCAAAAAAATGCCTCCCCGCAAAGATGAAAAGCTTTATGAACTATAGGCAAGGTACAAGGCGCAAGGCTCAAGGCACAAGGCTTTTCAGCCGGAATGTTGGAATGCTGGAAGGATGGAATAATGGGTTAAAGCTTATAAAAAAATTTAAGTAGAAGCATATGAAATGGATCTAGATTTCTTCCCTAATCCATTACCCATTGTTCCAATATTCCAATATTCCCTTTGGCTGCCAGCTGCCTGCTGCTAGCTGGCACAGGGCCTTGTGCCAGACTCGAATTTGGGACGGACATTAAGCACTGATCCTGATCTTTTTCCGGAAAACGAAATGGCACCGATGAGTGAATACAATCAGCAACAAAAGGAAGCAATCCTCATGGTGCGGCAGTACCTCTCGCATCTTCCAGCCGCAAAGCTGCGCAGGCTTAAACAGAGAATCAAGTCGTACATGCAATTCAGAAAAGCCGTCCGCTTCTTTCAAGAACAACATTTTTCTGATATTTGTTCAAAAAAATGCTTCACCAGCCGCGCAAGCGCTTGTTGTGGTCGCGAAGGCATCATCACCTTTTTCGCCGATGTGGTGATCAATGTACTCCTTTCGACTGACGCGCAAATCGACATCTTGCTGGAGACCCTTGAGCGCGATACCGGCGGATTTGACTGTGTTTATCTGAATGAGAGTGGCTGTCTTTGGCTCTGGAAACCCATCGTTTGCGAGATGTTTTTGTGCGACCTGGCCAAAAATTCCGTTTTGGCCAGAAGCGAAAGCTTAGCCTCTCAGTGGTCAGCACTTCGTCGACGAGAGCGTATGTATACCTGGCCAACTCGGCCCGTGCTTTTTGATGAGCTTGAGGGTTTCTTTCTCGATGGTGGCTTTGATAGCCCTTTGATGTATCTCCATAAAAGCCCCGGTTTGCTCCGCCTCAAGGCTAAACATGGACTGGGCCCAAGACAATCACTGAAAGTCAGTCAACTTTAAAATTGAGACTTTCTTTTTTTGTGGGCAACCGCAGATGTGGGATGTGCGATATGCGATGTAAGATTTAACATCCTTTTCTAGGACTTGGCATCCCACATCCTAGATCTCATATCTCACATCCAACTACTGTTTGATAAAATCATGTTTTTTGGATTGGCTGCATTATGAGTTCCAAGACCGAGACCAGCACCATTAGCCCTCCATCTGGCCTGTCGCTGCCCGATCGGATTCGCACCGTTGATATTTCATATCAGATTGTCCGACCTGAGGAATTCGCTTCACTGGGGATTGATCCTCAAGATGTGCCGGTGGGTACCTTCGTGGCAAAAGACCATCCCCCTTTTCTTGCTAGCCGCTTTGGCGGGAACGCCTATGGTATGGGGATAATAGAACAGCGAGACAAGCTTGGGATCAGTGAGCTTGAATTCCTGGAGGGACTCGATTTCAGCGACCCGGTAACTCTAAGAAAGAACTACCGCCGGTTCAATAGCATTTACCGCAAGCTGGGATTACTGATGCGTTTCAGCCGAGAGGGTAGACGTTATTTCCTTATTCCCATCAACTGGGTTAGCCATTCCTTGGCAGATATAAAGGACAAGGTAGACGAGATCGAACGAGTGCTGGTTAAACAAGTCTACCAGCAGAAGAAAGAGCGGCTCAATGTGGGCTTATTAACTGCCCCCAACGAACTCGTCGTCCACGAGATTACCGGCAGAATGCCGACTCAGAAATTCGTGGTCATCGATTCCATTGACAAGCTCCTGGAAGTCAATGGACCTTTCGATCTCATGGTAATCCCGAAGGACATGGATGATCTCCTCTTGTCAATGGGAATAAAAGGATTGGCAGGCCCAACCCTTACTCGAGAGACCTTCGCAACTTTCGGCACTTATGTGGCGGGGAAAATATTTGATCTCCTCGGGAAAGACTGTGAACTCTATGTTATTTCGATCAAACCCTTTCCTCCCACCAACGAAGAGGTTTGGGTAGAATTTCGGGATCAAGCCGATTTGCGAAATTTCCTGCTTTTTACTCACGTCTTTCGTTCAACTAAACGCTATCGTGGAAAGGGCGGCAGTCTTCAGCGAGTCCATCTTGCCGACTTCTATAACTACCTCAGCGGCATTTTCGTCTATCGTGAGGACTTGAAGAAAATAGTCGGCGAACGGGATCCCATGGAGCTTACCCTAGAAGAAATTGACCGCTTGCCTCGCCTAAACTTGAAGATCTCCAGGGGCAAACCCGTTGATCTGGAAACCCGTTGGAACATGGTACTAAATCCTTTCTTTGAGAAAATAACGTCCCATAGCAAAATCGCCCGGTCTTTAAAGAAGGACTGGGAGAAAAACTACATAGTCGAGGGCGAGCTTCCTGACAATCTGCAGATTTACCTCGGCCGCAAACGGGAGCCCACAGTGCGGCTGGCACAACTGGAGCAAGAGGAGCGGGCGAGTGGCATGGCCGGATGCTCCCTGGCTCTGGTTGCAGGCTACAAAAATACTTTCAATTATCTTCTCACGGTTCTGCGAGTTTTGGCGGAAATCCGGGAGAAGTCATTCGACTGCTTGTCTGAGCTTGAGCTAAACCGGTTACATAATCCTTTTGCGGCTCCAAGAAATCGTTATCGCGCTTTCACCCATATGAAGCAACTGATGAAGAAGACCGGCCAGTTGAACCGCTTAAAATCTCTCCTGAACCCTGGGGGGTTGGAGGGGTCCAGCACCAGGGTCCTGGAAAACTTAGAGAAGCTGTCCCTTCTGGGCTTATCTCCCGCACTACTCAGAGAGATGTATCTAATCGTAGTGGGCCACACCACTATGGGGCGAATCACTTTTGGAAAGCTTCCCGAGAAGACTCTGAGGTCCATGACTGACCAGGCCAGGCGCAAAAGCCTTGAGGAAGTGGCTGATCTCCTCCGAACAATTCGCTTAATCAGCATGGCCGAAATTGCCGCATCTCTGGGCGATAAACTCACCAAGGAACAGGGGAGGGAGCTTTTCAGCCTCTATGACGAGGCCATCTGGATAGCCGCTGATCCCCAACTGGAGTGGGAGACTCTCCATGATCAGAAAATAGCAGCTCTGGGGGGAGCCCAGAACCTGGCGGTGCGACAAATGCTCAAGCTCTTCAATCTTTTCGAGTACCTGGACTCATGGACCCATATTGCCGAGAAGGGTCCTTTTCAGAAAGAGGCCCTGGCGGACTACAGCCCGGAAAAACAGGAGCAGATTGATCAGGTCTTAGAACTTATCAGGATTACAAATGAATACAAGGAGCGCTTCTACGAACGTGAACTTTTCAGCCGTCCATACTTCTTCCGCAAACTCCTTAACTGCCAGTTTCACGGCACAGGTCACATCTTTCCCATGCTTGGCACCCGGGCGGGATTTATCCTCCTGTGGATTACCATAAGCTGCTCACCGGGAAGCGTTATTAACTTCAATCCCCTTATCAGCTACGAGAACCGCGAAAGCGATAAAAGGCTGGCGAGGGTTAAGAAGGCTCTGGAATCACTGTCGGCGGAGCAACTTCATTTCGACTATCTGAGTGGAATACAACAGACTCTGTCTCAGGGTCGACCTGCCTTCATCTTTGACACCGGTATCCAACTGCGGCTCAATCCGGTGAGTCAGGCTACTGAGGTCGTCTTCATTGACGTGGAGGATAACCTCAGAAGGGTTGAATTAATTCTGCAGTCGGCTGGTGACCAGTTGATTCCCGATATTGCGGTATCAGAGCTAAGAGAAACCGATAGACTCTTTGGAGAATTGCACACCTACCATGACCATCTGCTGGGGTTCATTCCGCTAGCCGGTGTCGATCCTGAGGCACTGTCCAGGCAGAAAACCAAGATTGATCTCTGTTGTTCCCGCGTCGAGAAACTGTTCGCCCAAAAGCTCCTGATCCCCCAACGACTCTTTGACACCTTGGAAATAATCCACGAACATTGCCCTACCATCGGCCGTCGTATCCTCACCGAGTTTTGGGAACTGGATAAGATAAAGCCGACTATGGAAATTCACTCTGGGGAAACAATCCCCAGATACGTTCTGCGCTGCCTTAAGAAGTTCCAAGCCCTGGTTACCGGGGACCGCAAGGCCTTACAAGATACTGAGATCTTCTACCAGCTTGCACAACAGCAATTCGGGGCAATGACGGGTGAGTCTATCGGCATCAGCAATGCACAGATTGAGATACTCGAGGAGGTGGTTAACCGCATCAGCACTCGTGGGGAACTGATGGAATCCCTGAGCGCAGCATTGATTTTTCAAGAGATCGGCAAACTCCCCTTTTATCTGGAAGAATATAGATCTCTTTCTCAGAGTAATATTCACGGCGAGGCAGGAGCTGAAATTCTCAGACGGCAGGATGTGCTTGAGCGTCTTGGCATGGACCAAGAAAAAAGCAAGCTGACTGATTTCCTGGTGCAGGTCCATGGCTCGATGGGGCATGTGCTTAGGGGAGAGGTAGCCCTACCAGCTCTAGATCTGGTCACCTCCTGTGGTGACGAACTTCTATTTGAAGCCTTCTTCCTCCACTCCGTCCTTGCTGCCGCGGCTTATCGAGAAGGCATTATGGTTGAAGATTTGCTAGATCGCTTTTTGAACTTACGACAGTTGTCCTTGAGCATCATGCGTGGGGAGATTTCTTGGCAAAGCTACATAGATAATGAATTCAGGGCAAAGGGCAAGACTCTGTTGACTGAAGTGGATGCTGCCGGAAGTGATCAAAATGCGCTTTTCCTCTCCTCCAAATGGGATAGCTTGAAAAATGACCAAGGTTACCGCCGCAAGGGCGAGGATGCAGCTTCCATTGAACGACTCTTCCGACTGCTTGGGATACCTGAAGTTAGTTTCGCTGATATTCAAATGAAGTTTTTGGACATGCCCATCAGCTTCATTTATCACAAGAAAGGTTTAAAAAGTACTGGCTTGGACAAATTTGCTGAGGATCTTGAACATGCCATCGTCGCCTACCAGGCGTTCATGAGGTTCGATGAGGAGATCAGGCAACAGCTCTTGAGTAGGCTTAGCCCCGCCCACGATTTTGTGCGCATCTATGGATTGGAATACGTGGCTCAACACTTGGAACCTGAGACCTATCTTAAGCTCTTGCTCCTTGGCTTCGGTGCTCTCGAGCGGTTTTGCCCTGTTAATAAACAGCCTTGGGTACTCGATTTTCATGAACTCAGTCTAATCATTGACCGACGCCACCAGGCCATTGCCGAAGAGTTGGCTAAGCTGCCCACAGATCGCTTATTCAAGGACGGCCGCTTACTCTCCAGCCTCAATAGGTCCAGGTCAGGCATTATTCTTCAGGTCAATCCGGAGAAGGCGGTATTAAGGGTTCTTTTTCGAGATCCTCTGGAAATCGAGCGCATTCTCAAACAAGTCAGGGAGAAGGATGACATTTTACCACTCAAACACCTCTATCATCGAGAGTTAAAAAAACTCAAGAACCATCGTTACTATACGGAAGACTACCAAAAGATCCTCAGCGATGCTTTCCACGCTTGTTTACGAGAACTTATAGATCGAGCTGTGTTTAAGGCCCAAAAACGAATGCGCCAGCAAAAGAGTTTTGCTGGCATTGAGCGTGTCCTTGATGAACTCATGGTGCTGGCTGAAGAAAACAGTTTCTCAGAAGAACAAATACAACTGGCAAAGGACATGTCAGAGTTCAACCGCGATCGTTTGCGTAGCTCAAGGCTTGAGGCCATCCACCGGGAGATTCTTAAATGCAAGAGCACCGGAGATCTATTAAAACTCTGGAAAAAAGTACGGGCTGAACTGATTAGTAACCGTCGACATTTGGGTAAGGAGTTCGAAGACCTGGTGACAACTCGCTTCGACCAGCAGTTCGAGAAACTTGGTGGAAAGTGAGTTTCAGGTTTTTTCTCTGTTTTTTACTTGACATTTCTAGGCAATAAAAATATAAGAGGTTAGATATGTAGGGCAGTGGTCAAGACTTTCCCGGTTACTGACTGCTGGCCTGCAATCCGCCACCGCACCAATCAACCACACGTTTAGGTAAGTCGGTCTCGAGATTCCAGGGAATCAATGAGAAATGAGGCCGTGCATCTAAGGCAGTGTGGTTTTTTCTTTTCTGAGTTGCTGGCCCATGGAAAGACACAACAGCTGTATCAACACCAAAGCCGTCATTGACTACGTTGAGGAGCGTGATCCTTCCTTGTTAGGAGCTTTGCTCGCGGATCTCGATCCTGAATTGGACGGGATACCTGACCTCAAGGAGTTTCTCTCTGATGCGAACAATTGGGTGTCTTCCCAAGTGCTACAAAACCTCTATGACAAAGTTAAGAAGCTTTTTCATGAAGATGTGGTCTTCGAAATCGGCTACGAATCTGTCGCCAAAAGGCGTCTGGGTTACGTTCAGCGCATTCTACTATCTGCATTTCGCAGTTATGCCCGGGCACCGAACAAATACGCCTTAACCCTCAAGCGACTTCAAACTCTCAATGATAGATTCAACCGAACCAAGAGGGTTCGAATCGAGGACTTGAGGAAAGATGGAGCAATAGTAAAACTTGAGTGGTTCGGCAATATTGCAATGACCCGAGATTTTTGTCGTATGAACCGAGGGGTGTATACTGCGGTTCCAGTGGTGTGGAGCCAGCCCCCTTGCGAATTAGACGAACATAAGTGTTTCTTTTTGGGTGACGAACACTGCGAGTATCACATCAAATGGAAGACTCCCCCCTCACTTAAATCTCTTGTCCTGCGAGTAATAGCTCCCTGGCGCCTGGCCAGGGCCACCATTGAGGAGCTCGAGAGAGACAAAGAACTCCTGCGGGAAAAATATGCCGAAGTTCACAGGCTCAACATTCAACTCAAGTCCCAACTAGACAGGCTAGTTAGCTTACAGGAGGCGAGCACAGCCATTCTCTCCACCTTGGATATCGATGAGCTCATGACTCTCATTCTCTCGCGGCTGGTAGATGTGTCACTTCTGGACAGAGCAGCCATATTTATGGTGGACGAGGAGAAGGAGATTCTCTATTTGGCTCACGCCGTAGGTGCTTCAGCTGAGCAATTAAAAGAGGCAGTATCATATACCGTGCCATTGGAAAAGACTTCAAATATCATGGCCAGAGTGGCCCAAACTGGCAAACCGGAATTAGTGGATGACGTGAGCAAATCTGGGATTAACAAAGAGAATACTCTGATCAAACAGTTTCAACCTCAGGCCTTTCTAGCCTTGCCTTTGAAAGTCCGGGGGAGGGTCATAGGCGTGCTGGTTGGTGATCAGCAGAAGTCAATCGGTCGAGATATATCCAGCGAAAAGGATTTTCTTATCAGCTTTTCCAACCAGATAGCCATCGCCATCCACAATGCCAATCTCTACCGCAAACTCGAAGACTCGGAACGCCAGTACCGCGAGCTTGTGGAAAACGCCCATGAGGGTATATGGGTTGTGGATGAAAATGGCGTCATCATCTTCGCCAATCAACGGCTGTCCAGCATTCTCGGTTATGAGGAGATGCTTGACCGAAACATTGACCAACTTGTTACCCCCGACAGAAAGCGAGACCTTCTACAATTGCTGGTGCAAAACATGCGAGGTCTGGTCGCCCAGGAAGAGATCCAGATGCTTCGCAAAGATGGAGAACTTGTCTACACCATTATCAGTAGCGTTCCCATTATGGAAGGAACCCGCTACAAGGGCAGCTTTGCTATGGTGACTGACATATCAGATAAGAAGCGGATGGAAGCTAAACTTTTGCATCAACAGAAGATGGAAAGTATTGGCACTATGGCAGGGGGTATCGCTCATGACTTTAATAACATTCTCACTGGAGTTCTAGGTTACGCCAGCCTGTTGAAACACCGCCTCCAAGAACAGCCGGAAACGAAGCGTTTTGTTGAAATTATTGAAACTTCCAGTTTAAGGGCCGCCGACCTCGTCCGACAACTGCTGGCATTCAGTCGAGGAACCCAGCCTGAGGACCTCCAGGTAGTCTATCCCAATCGCGTTATTCGGGAGACAGCCAGATTGCTTGAAAGCTCAGTCGGTAAAGATGTTATGTTGGAGCTTGATTTACATCCCCAAATACCCCCAATAGCTGCAAACACAACCCAGGTGCAGCAGGCAATCCTCAATCTCTGTCTCAATGCTCGAGATGCTATGCCCAACGGCGGCAAGATATCTATTGCAACAGCTGAGGTTGATCTCAACGGGGACAGTGTCTCTGACTATCAAGATTTGGCTATAAAGCCAGGGAAATATGTCCGAATTCGGGTGGCTGACGATGGCATTGGTATTCCCCAGGAAAATCTGGACAAAATTTTCGATCCATTTTTTACCACCAAGGAAGTCGGAAAGGGTTCAGGCCTGGGTTTGGCCATGGTTTACGGTATTGTTCAGAACGCTCGCGGCTATGTGAACGTGCAAAGCATAGAGGGCAAGGGCACGGTATTTGATCTTTTGTTCCAGATAGCCAGCGGTGAAGAACGAGAATTAACCCTTGGGCAGTTGAAACCTGGCTTAGAAGGTGATGAAACTATCTTATTAGTGGACGATGAGCCCATGGTGAGGGAGTTGGGCACAGAGATCTTAAAAAGTTACGGGTACCGAATTATCGACGCTGCCGACGGAGTGGAAGCCCTTGAAATCTATAAACGCAGAAGAACGGAAATCGATCTGGTCATCCTCGATTTGCTCATGCCGAAGATGAGTGGCAAAGAGGCCTTCTATCGCCTCAGACAGATGGACTCAAAAGTTGCAATACTCATCTGCAGTGGGTACAGCTCCCGCGAAACCGATTCGAATCCCTTAATCAGCAATGATACTCCGCTTGTACACAAGCCTTTCCAGCCTGAGAGGCTGGTCCATGCCGTTCGCCAACTGCTTGACCAAAAAAAGAAAGCTGATGGAGATATTGGCAAGAAAAAAGGAGTCACTGGAAAAGTTATAGCTTTCCAACGTCAGAATTAGAAATCTCAGAACAATCCGAACAGGGCGTCTTGAGGGGGGAAATGGTATGAGAAGACTTTTCGGACGCTTCAAGGCTAGGACTGGACTCAGCCGCTTTTTGCAGTGGCGACCCAATGCCATGCTGATGAGGTACCTGCCCCTGAGGATCGGTCGGGGTTACATAGGCTTGCTGGGCAGAGCATATTTCTTCATTAACCGTGGCGAAAGGGACGAGATTAAGCGCAATTTAACCTCGGTGATCCGGAGAATGCCCGAAAGAGATCTCATCGATCTGATCATCCGCCGAACTTTCCATGGCGTTTTTTCCCACTACCACGAGAAACTACTCACAGCATACGCCGAGTACCATAAAGTATGTCGGTTTATAAGAAGCCGTGTGGTCTTGGAGGGACAGCAGCTTTTGGACCAGGCCCTCTCCAAGGGCAGAGGGACAATTTTGGTAACAGCCCATTTCGGTGCAGTTGAGTTTCTGCCAACATGTCTTGCCCTGAATGGCTATAAGGTGACCATGGTGGTCCGTTTCAAGACGGAGCGACTGAAGCAATCTTTGAGCCGGCGAGCCGCCCGTCTAGGCATCACCCTTCTAGACGCCAGTGAAGGTGAAGGTGTTATTTTCAGTGCTTGCCAGTCCTTAAAGGCCAACCAGATCTTAATTACCGAATGCGATGAATTCTCTGCCTGGCGCCCGAATCGTCATCGACAAACCAGTTTTCTTGGTTGTTACTGCCCGTTGGACAGGACGTTGGACATTATCCAGCGTCGTTATGACTCCCCCGTAATCATGGGGGTCGTTCGCCGGTTGCACAATTACCATTATGGACTCAGGTTTCATTCGTTGAACGGCAGCAAGCACGAGTTCGTAAACGAGAGCATTGCCCAGCAAGCCCTGCACACTTTACAATCGTATATTTACCTGGCGCCTGAGCAATGGTATCAGTGGAAACAGGTGCGCCTTGTCTTGGGAACTAAACTCTTCGAGGCGAAGGGGCCAGTTTATGCAACTGAAGCAGATAGAATTCTTCCGATTGCAGATTCCCCTATGCATGCCAATTAAACACCACCTGGCCGAACGTACCTATAGTGAAAATATTGTGGTCAAGGTGGTGAGTGACTCTGGCGTAGTTGGATACGGAGAAGGTATCCCCAGGGAATATGTTACCGGCGAGACGACTTCTGCGAGTCTTTTCTTTTTGCGAGACCATTTAATCCCCAAGAGCCACGGTCTCCATTGGGATAGCCCCGACGATTTGTTCGGAAAACTGAGGGCGTTGCTCACAGAGCCCAATCTGGCTCAAGCCCCGGCCGCCTGCTGTGCTCTAGAACTAGCCATACTTGACACAGCCGGCAAAACATGGGGCCAGCCAGTGGCCAAACTCTTGGGGAATGGCAGGGAGCCGCTGGTTTACAGTGCGATTATACCCATGATGGGCCAACCAAGTTTCCATCGTCTTCTTCACTTAATAAATGACGCCCGGATGTCTTTTGTAAAGATTAAGGTAGGAAATAACCAAGATCTGGCGGTCTTGTCTCTGGCCCGGGAGATTTTGGGGCACCAGGCGGATCTCCGGGTTGATGCCAACGGTGCCTGGAGTGCTGAAGAAGCGGAACTGCGCATTGATGCTATGATCCCCTATGGCATCAGCGCGGTGGAGCAGCCCGTACCCAAATATGATCTGCCTGGGCTGAAGCGGCTTTCAGATCGGCTGGACATCCCTGTGATTGCTGATGAATCATTGTGTATCGAGCGTGATGCAGAAGATATTGCAGCCTTGGACGCCTGCCAGGTATTCAACTTGAGATTGTCCAAGTGCGGTGGCATCCTGGCCGCCCATCGGATGTTTGAAATAGGTCAAAAACGAGGAATTGCCGCACAGCTTGGCTGTCAAGTGGGAGAGACGGGAATTCTCTCCGCCGCTGGGCGGCAGTTTGCCATGAGCCATAACCTTCGCTATCTGGAAGGCTCGTATTCCAACTACATACTTAAAGAAGACATTGTCAACGAGCCGTTGGAGTTCGGACTGGGGGGGATAGCCCAACCGCTAACAGGACCGGGGCTCGGCATTAAGGTAAATGAACAAGCCTTGCAACGTCTCACCGTCACGGGCGAGAAAATGTCACTGTCGTGAACACACGACCAATTTCCAGCAGCCAACCAACCTCTCCGTTTCTTCCCTCACTTTGTTACCTCGTCACCCACCATGGGATGACAAAGCTTCATAACCAGACTCTCCATAACAGCACCTTCGGCAATACCACTGCTCTTTAAGGTCAGATCGGCTCGGAAAAGATGCTGGAGAGCATTGATCAACTCCATGGTCTGATAAGCTCGGGAGCGCACCAGGGTCTTATGCAAGGCAAAGGGATGCATACTACCCAGGGGTGATCCCTTCTCGGTGTTCTCTTTAACGATGGGCAGCACGGTCTTTCGGAACCTGCCGTAGGAGATGCTGGGGTCCAGCCTTCCTGAGAGGTGAACTTCGATAAATTCTCGCGCCAAGAGCAATCGTCTTACCTCCGTGGTCAGAGAGGCGATGATCTGAAGTGGATGATAGTTCTGATTCAGAAGTCGATTCAAAACTTGCAAAGCGGCTTCGCAGTCTTGCCCGGTCACTGAATTGTTTAACTCATAGAGGGCTTCCTCTCTAAACTGGTCGCACATGCTTTCTATTTGTGCCAGAGTGACCAAGGACTCCTCTCCCACAAAGGATATAACTTTCTCCACCTGAGTTTTTAGGGCCCAGAGATTAAATCCGGTTCTCTCCAGGAGGAGGGATAGCGCCTCAGACTCGATTTTCTTGCCAGCTGTAGATAAGGTTTCCTCAGCCAGGCTTCGCAAGACCGCCTCTTGTTGGGCGCGAGCTTGGCGGCCCGTACCTGAGGTCACACTGAAATCGGCTACCATGCCTTTTTCTTCCATGACCCGGTAGAGACTTCTCCGTCTGTCTATGGCGTCGGTAGTAATCAGTAAACAGTGCTCGGAAGGAAACCCCCGCAGAAGAGCCTTTTCCAGCATAGAACCCTCATCGGTTTTGACCGGTATTTCAAGTTCCGCGCTGCCGGCATACTCTACAACTTTTTCCAGCCATTCCACCTCAGACAGCTCCTGCTCCACCCCCATTGTTTGGTTCCACAGATCGGCAGGTATTTCTCGCCAGGCTCCAGCGGCCACGTCGGCAAGGGACCACGTAGCGTATCCCAGCACTTCTAGTAAAAGGCGAGCTGCAGTTTTCAGATCTCCAGCTTCGTACGCATCTTTGCTCTTGGCGACCAGTCCTGGGAGGTTGGCACGGGAGTAGAAAATACGGCTATTACGCACCACAACCACCTTGCGTCCGCCAAATAGGGCGAAGGTATTGACGCTGTCCAATATTTGTCCAAAGTCAGCCTCACTGCCGTCAACCACTTGCAGATTAGTGCTTCGCTGTGATTCCGGAACAAGCAGTTTGGTGAGCTCTGCAAGGGCTGATTTCACCAGATAATCCTCACCATGGAGGAGATAGATGGGGGCAATATTTCCCTGCTCTATTTGCTCGAGAATCTTGGGAAAGTCTTTTTTGGCGAAAACCGGCATGCTCAATTCTCCAGGTGTAACAATCTGATCGACTTCAACGCCATTGCAATTTTGAACGTTTCCCTATCATACTGCTGGCAAGACCAGCAAGTCTAAAGATAACAAAAAACCGGTCTCTTTCTGTTGAAATTTGTTAGGGTACTTGCCTCATGGAACCATCGGCCACAGCCAGCAGCCTGCGGCGGGCAGTCATCAAAGCGCTTCGCACTTTGTCAGTAGTCCGTTGTCCGCAGCTACAAAAGCATGGGGCATGGAGCATACGGCGAGACGAGCGAGACGAGAGGTCGGGCGAGACGGGGATTACAGGTTTTCAAAATCCGAAATCCGAAATCCGAAATTTTGTGGCCTTGCGCCTTGCGCCCTGAGCCTTTAACATACCTGTATGTCTCAAAAACGGTCAGAGAATCTCTACGATGGTTGGCTCTACCATCTATTGGTGGATCCACCTTTGCGCAAGACGCGAAAGCTGGTGCGCCGACAAATTAAGCCAGGAAGTTCCCTCATTGATATTGGTTGCGGCACGGGGGAACTTGTCCTTTTCCTTGCTGACTCGTGTAGGGAATTGGTGGGAGTCGAAGCTAGTCACCGAATGTGGGCTTACGCCACCGAGCGAGTTCGAGACCTGGGGCTTACCAAAGTCCAGTTCGTCTTTGCCTCTGGGGAGAAATTAGATGCTTTCCCCAGCGGTTACTTTGACTACGCCTCTGCCTGCATGGTTTTGCATGAGATGGAGGCAGGTGAAAGGCTGCCAGTACTGAGGGAAATGCAGCGGCTGGCCCGGACCCTCATCCTGGTAGACTACCGGGTACCCGCACCAGTGCACTTTGTTGCTATCATCTGTCGATTCATCGAACGTCTAGCTGGTACCCTCCATTATGGCAATTACCGCAGTTTCACCGCAAATGGCGGTCTCCTGCCCCTTGTCAAGGCATCAGGCCTTACAGTAAATAGTGAGGTCCTTTTTTTCAACCGTTGCCTCCATTTGGTAGAGGCTCGTAAAGAATCCTGGCCATAAGTTATCCGCTTTTTGGCTGCTTTACGGGAACAGCTCAAGGCAGGGCGCGTGGGTTAGCTAGCAGCGGACAACTGGCAGCTGGCTGGAAAAAGATACTCTGTGAACAGAATCATTGCTGCATGCTGCCGGCTGTCTGCTGTCAGCTGAGAACTGACTCCTGGCTCCTTGCTCTATACCCTATGCCCTTTGCGATTTTATCTAGCCTCCAGCTCTTCTTTTAGAGATGACACTCCTTGGCATATTCTGGGCAGGCCGCCTTCACCTGTTCCCGATGAACCTGACCGCACTCAGGGCAGCTAAGCTCGATGTTCTCTTGGTCAATGGTTTTGGCCTCGATCTCCTCAACAGTGAGGTGGTAGATGGAACCGCAGGCACATTGTGGGCACTTCCCCTTAACCTCATAGCGTTTTTTCTGATTCATCCCTGTCTCCTTGTTCAACCTGGTATTATCTGACTCCGAGGTTTTCTATCTGAAGGCGATTTAGTTTCTTAATTTTTGCAGGGCCTGTTCGGCACAAATTGTAATCGGTTCGAGACTCGGCTCAGAAGAACAGTCTGGATTACCGGCACACATAAGGGTGGTAAGTTCGGAAATTGTCCTCTCTCCCAAAATCAAAACATTAATCGTATCGATCTCTTTCACTGGACCTAGACTATTGCTGATGATCTGCCCGCCAATCACCCGATGAGATAGTTTATCGAACATCAGTTTCAAGGTCCAAGGTTCTACTCCCGGAATCATGCCGTGCTTACTCCTGGAAGTGACCGTCGTGCTTACCACTTCAAACCCTTCCTTTCGCGCCTCCTCCTCGGTCAAACCCACTGAGCCAATGTACTTGTCAAAAAGCCTTACAACCGAATTGTTGAGGACCCCGGGAAACTCGATCTCATATCCGGCAAGCCTCTTGGCCGCTAACCGCCCCTGGATGACGGCTGGACCCCGTAGCTGTCCTGCAACGGGTTTTTTAGTGACGAAATTATACTTTTCCACACAATCTCCTGCCGCCATCACATCAGGAACCGAAGTCTCCAGTAATTTGTTCACCTTTATGCCAAACTTACCAAACTCCAATCCCAACTCCTCTGCCAGTTCCAGGTTCTGCCTCACTCCCACCGCAAGCAGGACCATGTCTGCCTCTATGGTCTCGCCGCTCGCCAGTTCTACCCCCGATATTCCTCCGTTTTTCCCAACTATCCTTGTCACCCTTTGCTCCATTTTCATGGTAAAGCCTTTTTCGACAAGATGCTCATGAATCCGTGCACCCATATCGCTGTCGAGCATCAGCGGTAGTGGATACCCCAATATCTCGATTACTGTCACCTCGTAATGGTCCTGTTTAGTCTCGCACAGAAGTGTAGCAACCTCCAGATTGGTAAAGCCTGCCCCGATTAAAACAAGTTTCTTGACGTGCCTTTCTTCCAGAAAACTTTTGATCCTCTCCGCATCAGTTGCGCTTCTGAGGGTAAATACTCCCTCGAGTTCACGACCTTGAATGGCTGGAATCGCGGGGCTCGCTCCAGTGCCCAGCAGAAGCTTGTCATATGGGATCGCTCTTCCATCTGATAAGGTTATTGTTTTCTTGTCCTTGTGGGCCTGGGTTGCTCTAGCTATGATGACCTTGATTCCCGCATCCGTGAACATTTTATCAGGGTTGGTAATTGCATCTACGGTGGCCACACCTGCCACCACATGGGGCAGAGCTCAGCGCACAATGAAACGTTCTTCTTCCCGAATTATGGTGACATCCACCTCTGGCATCAGTTTTTTTGCCAGCATCGCCGCCGGTCCCCCAACTCCTCCCATTCCGATGATTACAAGCCGTTGTCCCCTTTGCATGATCGATCCCTCCTCTAGTAGTCAAGCATTCTGTTCTTAAGACCTTTGTTTTCTTGTTGGGTCAGAACCACTGTTAATAATGCAAAAACCTTTTATTCCACCTTTATCACCACCATGGTGATGTCGTCTTCTTGATCACATTTCCCACGAAAATCGCCGAGTGCTTCGAGCACTGCTGTTTGAATGGTAGTTGCCGTGCTCCGCGCCTTTCGGCGGATAATTTCGTACAGACGGTCCTTGCCAAACATTTCTCCCTCAGCGTTAAGGGTCTCCCAGATACCATCCGTGCCAAGAAAGATGATTTGACCCCTATTAAGACCATCTCTCCCGCTTTCTTCGTAATGCCAGTCCCTGTCTACGCCTAGAGCAATGCCAGGACCCAGAAGCTCCTCGAATGTATCTGTGGCTGGGTCATAGAAAATCCCAGGCTCGTGGCCGGCCCGTACCCAGCGCAGGCTTCGGTTTGCCTGGTCGATCTTCAGGCAAAGTAGGGTCATGAAACGGCTGGCTTCATAGGTGTCTGCCGTCAGATGGTGGTTTACACTGGTGACAACCTCGGCCATGCTGCCGGGTTGGGAGGACCGCATACGAAGAAGCGCTCTAGCAGTAGTCATCAGTAGCGCCGCTTGTACGCCGTGCCCGCTTACATCGCCGATGGCCACGCCTAGGCACTCACAGCCTTTGCCACAAGGAAAGAAATCAAAGTAATCTCCGCCGGTCTCGTCGCAGTAGACGGCTGTAGCAGATATATCAAAACCTGGTAAAACCGGAACATCGAGTGGTAGAAGATTCTGCTGCACTTCCTGAGCTACCTCCAAGGCCTTGCAGATGCGGAGCCTGTCCTCCACCTGGGGAACCATTTCATTGAAGGCCCTGGCCAAGATGGCTCGCTCATCAGCGGTGGCGAACTCCATCCGTGAAGAAAAGTCGCCTCCGGCCAGCCGATCTATTGCCTCAACCATCAGTTGCAAAGGTCTGGTCATGGAGCGGGAACCCCAGAAGGCCGCTAGAACCACCGCGGCGATTACCAAGAACGCAGCTATTCCCGCTGCCAACCATTGTTCTCGATAGATCAAGGGAGTAAGCACAATAAGTGGAGTGAGGCTGAATGCCAGCAATATGATCAAAACTCTCCAGCGTCTGCCCATCAAAGAACTCCAACCATTCAACTTCCCTGTCGAACTAGTGTGACCTTGCCGCGGTGTAGTTTGCATGGCACCAGCATTACTGGACATGGTGCCCACTGGAAAAGGGCATGGGCGACTTCACCTATTCTGGCGTGAGAGGGCTTGTCCCCCCTAACATGACAGCCGATAATTATAAAATCTGCACCAAGGCTATCAGCAAATTTGGCTGTCTCCATTGCTATGTCACCTTCCCAGCAGTTAAAATAGAAATCCTTAAAATCACCTAAAATCCGTCGATAATTCTCCTTGAACTGGTTTTCTGCTGCCCTGGTGAATTCTGCAATTTGATCATCTGTCACCCCAGGATCACGCAAACGATGATCCAGGACGTGAAGGATGTGCAAACGGGCCTGGCAGCATTTGGCCATTTTTATGGCCATGGCGAATGCATTGTCCGTCACATGAGTGAACTTTAAGGGCAACAGTATTCTTTTGACCATATGAGGTATTCTCTCGGTTTCTATCTACTTTTTAAAGTATACCATGAATATCGAACCTGACTCTATGGCCTCCAGGTAATTAACGCTTAAAAAATCGGGTTCTCATCTGCCTCAGACATGGAGGCAAGTGCGACCTGACAGCAGATAAAGGGCAGGCTCGCGCTCATCAGCATTAGCACCGCTCACAGGTGCTCTGCCAAAGACTGCTAGGTCAAGGCACCACCCAGACGGCCATTTCCTTGGCCAATTTCAATACATTATTACTCACTCTCCCTAAAAAGCATTGTTGCAGACCCGAAAGGCTTCTTCGCCCCACAACAATAGTCCCATAGCCGTCCTCTCTGGCTTTTTCAACAATGGCTCTGGAGCAAGAGTCCGCTCCGGCAGCTATTTTCACGGTCATTCGATCACGACTGAGGCCCTCCTCTTCCAAATGACAAATAGCCTTTTCTAAACAGATCTTTGCACTTCGTTCGGCTTTCTCAAATTCCTCATCAGCATATACGACTACAAAGTCAAAAGATTTGATGACATGAAAGAGGGTACCCTCGCAGTTCGTACTCTGCAGAATGGTTCCGAGATAATCCAAAGCTTTCATAGCCCCCTCCGATCCATCCATTCCGAGAAGTATTCTGCCGACTTCTGGGGTCCCCCCGACTACACATAAGGGAATATTAAGGGGATATCCCATGAGCTCTTTGGCAATGCTTCCCCACACTAGATCCTTCAGTTTGCTCATTCCCTTCTGTCCGACAACCAGTGCGTCGAAACCGCCTTGGCACTCTTCCACGAGATCTCTCACTATGCCCAATTTTCTTTCTTTGATTTTGGTAGTCACCACATCCTCTGGGACTCCTTGCGCTAAAAATAGGTGACGTGCTTTTTCCATAAATTCTTGGACAGCCCTCTCTTGTTCAATCATCCATTCTGCTATGAAGGCCTGTCTGTGCCTGTATGCAGGATCTTTCCTGGCTTCCCAGAAACTATGGAAGAGGACCACCTCCATACAGTTCGGCAAAAATAGTTGGCTCACATAGCGCGCAGCCTCAAAAGCCTGATCCGAGCCATCAACTGCCACTAAAATTTT
>JARRNM010000029.1:20019-25694 GCA_037384945.1 Deltaproteobacteria bacterium | reverse complement strand
AATCGAACCGCCTTCACCCATGGCCTCACAAGCGTTGACCAGCAGATTGATCAAGACCTCTTTCAACTGCTCGGGATCGGCCTGTACCTCAGGCAAAGGGTGTTGCCGGTCAAGCTTCACCTGGACTCCATAGGACTCCAACCGATGCCGAAGAAGCTGCAAAGCCATGTCCACTATCTCGGAAGGACTAATGCTCTGCATTTTCAGCTTGGGTGGTCTGGCAAACTCGAGAAAATTTTGAACGATAGTGTCAATGTGGCGCACTTCCTCCGCAATTACCTCGAAGTCCTCTCGCTGGGTATGAGATAGTTTCAGCGACCGTTCTAGGGAGAAAAGCCTCATATTCACGGAAGTCAAGGGGTTGCGGATGGTGTGTGCCACTCCTGCAGCCAGTTTTCCCACCATGGCCAGTTTCTCCGCCTGAAGAAGGTGCTCGCGGCTCTGTTGGAGTTCGGACTGGGTCTGATCTACGTTCTCAATGAGGCTGTGGACCCTCTGCCGCAAGGCGGTAATCTCCCTGGGGAGGGGACTGTCGATGTCCACCTCACCCGCTTCCATGGATAGTATTCTGATTGGTTTGAGAATCTGATTCAGCAGAATATAGGCCAGCAGCATGCCTAAAACCAAAACGCTTGGTAAAGCCACCAGAGTCATGCGGTTTATCATTTTTGTCTGTGCTTGACTCTCAACCCGTGCCTGCCTGATTTGGTCCTTTTGAATTTCCTTGTACTGATCACAAAGACCCTGGATGGCGAAAAACTGCTTCCTCACCTCCCAGTGGCGCTGGGCTCCAGCTTTCCTCTTGCCCGCCTTATAGAGCTCGATTACCTGGTCTCGGGCATAGACATAATGAATATATTCCGATTCGATCTGATTGAGGATATTTCGTTCATCATCTGTCTGGGCCGAACCGCGGGCTTTCTTTAGCCAGGTATTGAAGGACTCGTTGAGTTGCCCCAATTGGTTGAGCCAGTCGAGGTTGCCGTCAAGGAAATAATAGGTTGTCAGACCCTTTTGTCTGACCAGAGCCGTCTCCAGCTCTTCCGCCGCCTGCAGCCCCATCACGGCAGTATCAATAACCGAGGCGAAAAGATTGTCCATTCGGTAGGTGTACCACATGGTAACCAGGCCACCGCCCAAAGTGGTCAGTACCAAAGCTACTAGAATCAATAATATTCTAGTTTGAAGACTGACCCTCTTCCAAGCCACGCTTCATAACCCTCGGTTTGTTGTTCTGACCCAGTGTATCCTGGAGACATGTGCTTTCTTGTCCGCTGAATAATTCAAATGATCACTGAGATTACACGCAATATAAATCTCTTGTATCCAAATATGGTCTGCGACTTTGTAAATAGATTTACCGCTATAGAAGATTTCTTGCAAGAAAATTAATGATATAATTTCTAACGTCTTAGCACTCCTCGTCCCTGTTACCCGGGAGCGCAATATTTGACAAGGGGGAGGGGATTTCAGATTTTCCGGCCGCCGCTGCCCAAAAGTCCGGAGGCGCCGAGGCAAAGGACCAACACTTCCAGGATAATGAGCACCACATAGGGGATGTCTTTCTCTTTGAGATAGGAAGGGAGCACTACAATAAAGCAGACAATCGTCATTCCCGCCAGCAGGACAATCCCGATAAAATTGAGAAAGTCGCCTTTGCCGAGCAGACCGGCCCATCCCCACCCTATGGGAATGTTGGCCTCGTGCACATACTGGCTCACCGGCATGGACCAGTAGTGGGAAACCTCGTTTATCGGTATGTAACTTTCAAAGAATCCGCTTACGTAGACTGCGAAAGTGATAAGCAGGATCGCTATGGCGCCCCAGCTGCCGTAAAAGAGCAGGTTGGCATAGGTTATCTGTTCGGGTGGAGTCTGTGGTGCCTTAGATACCATTTTTTTCACCTCACACTTTTCAAATGCCCAGGCCTTTCATTAATGCCTTGCCTCCTGCAAACAAGAGCACAACAATGACAATGTAACGGATGACCTTGGGTTTCGCCACCGCCAGGATTCTCACCCCCACAAAAGATCCCAGCATCAGTCCCACGATGGAGGGCACCGCCATGAGGGGAATCACGCAGCCCTGATTGAGATAGATCCAGGCCGCCGAGGTGTCGGTAATGGAGAGCAAAAATTTGCTGGTTCCCACCGAGAGCTTAAGGGGCGCTCCCATGAGCAAATTCAGCACGGGAACATTGGCCCACCCTGCACCCAGGCCGAACATACCGGCCATAATGCCGATGACGATAAACAGAAGCAAGCCTGGTAGAGTGCGGTGGGTCTTCCACTCGATGAGTTCCCCGGTGGACGGCTCCAGATAAGCACCGGCCATTTTCAAGGCTCCCCCTATCCCGTCCTGCTTTTCCACCACCGGCCGTTCCACGTTCTTGGAAAAAGTAATCAAGGCGGCGATGAAAATGATGGTGGCCCCCAGGGCAATCTGGATGATGTTGGTGGGCAGAGCAAGACCCAGAAGAGCACCGACAATGGCGCAACTGGAGGCAATGAGGGCAACCGGCAGGGCGAGGCGGAGATTGGCAAAGTTTCTTTTGAGCAAGCCCGGCCCTGCTGCAAGCGCCCCTGCCAGGGCCACCAGCAATCCTGTCCCCCTGACAAAGTCAAGGTGAAATGGAAAGAAGCCGCTCACCAGGGGCACATAAAGCACGCCGCCGCCAACACCGGCCAAAACCGCGAGGATGCCCAGGACAAAGCAGAAGAAAAAGAGTATAACAGGCCAGAACCACCAGGGTCGTTGCGAACCCTCTACAGCAGCCACTTCGGCTGTGGCCCATGCGGGTGATGATACCAACCATAAGAAAAGAAGAACCGCTTTAACCGTTAGTATCCTGCAGCCGTTTCTAAGCATTGGATAACCTCACCACATATGGACCAATCGGGTCGGAAAGGACTTACAAGAGAGAGGTGAACAACAGTACGTGCATTTTGTAACAAAGTCCCGCCTAAGCTAGCAATCCCGTGCCTTTCTGTCAAGATAAAACTGCTTCTCAGGCTATGTGTAGCACGGCAGAAACACTAACGGCAGAGGGTACTTCCCTGTGCCACGATAAGAGCTACGATTTCGGTCGGTAGAGAAGTATCGGTCGAGTAGTGCGTCGAATGATCTGCAGTGACCTGTCACTCAGGATGTTAAAACGACCTGATTTGCCAAAACCCTGGGCTCCAAGCACCACGAGATCGTAGTTGTTCAGGGCTATTTCCCGAACCACTTCTTCAACCACATTGCCTTCTACAAGTTTGGTTTCGGGTCGGTGCTTCAACTTCTTCAGGGTGGACTCACCCTTTAGAACACAACCGTCGGCGAATTCCTGGCTTTCCTCGTCGTCGGCGTCGCGAACGTGCATCAGGGTGATCTCGGGCTTTTTCTTGCGCAGCATGGGTCCGATGAAATTCAGGGCTTCTTGGTCGCAAGAGGAGCCGGAGTAGGCCACCAACACTCGGTGGATGTTTCTCAGTTCTCTGACAATGAGCACCGGCCGGTTCGAGTGATGGATGACCTGGGTGTGTACCTGCCCCAGAAGCATTTCTCTGAGAGCGGAACACCGATGGCAGCCGAGGACAATGAGGTCGACGTCTGTATCGTTGGCTTCTCGGATAATCACCTCCGCCGGGTCGCCTATCAGAATTCTGGGTTTACAAGGCACCTTCCCCTCGAGGCATATCTCGCAGGCGTCTGAAATAGCTTCCTCGACCTCTTTGGCTTGCTCATCAATTCTCTTTTTGTGATCCTTTTTCAGGAAGGGAATGTCGTAGTCTTCAAGAATAATGCTCCCCACATCCTTCTTTACGTGGACGGCGTCCACCTCGGCATGGAAGTGTTCAAGCAGGTGGCAGGCGTACCGAAGTGCCAGACGTGATTCCAGGTCTTGGTCAACTGCAACAAGAACCTTCATACAACCCCCTTATTTATCCTTTTTTCAAAATAGTGTATCTCTACCGTGAGCCCATAAACCCTGGGCAACATCAGTAGATAGTTTTTACAATCAGGAAAAACTAATCACTCTGGAGAAAATTTACTAGTTACTGACCTCCGAACCTCCGCCAATCCTTGGCAGCGGTCGATCCGGTCCTTGTCATCTTTGACCTGGCTTAATTTAGCAGAACTCGTGAGTAAGTGCAACTTTTAACAAACTCTTTTTGTAGGCTAATTCTGCTACCCATACCCGCCGAGAAGTCAGAGGTCAGAACGCAAAGGACAGAGCACAGACGACAGCAGGCAGCTGACGGCGGGCAGCAGATCACTAGGCACTTTGGTAATTTCGGATTGCTGATTTTTGATTTCGAAATTCGGCATTGGAAATTCGAAATGTGGACCCCATGCCCCATGCCCTATGCGGCGAACGGAGTGAGCTGAGTGCACTCTAGCCTGGAGCAACTGATGAGATTTTCTCGCCTCACTGACTAGAGGCCTGTTTTCCTGAAAGGAACCTGCTATAATCCTTCCCGTTATTTAGAACCTCACTTTATTCAGGAGTCTCCATGGCCGTCTGGATGGTCACCGCTATTCTGATCATAACCTTGATCCTCCTGATAACTGAAAAGCTCCCGGTGGATCTTACCGCCATTGGCGTCATGGTGGCGTTAATGACAACCGGCATTCTCTCGCCTGGAGAGGCTGTGGCCGGTTTCGCCAACCCTGCTGTTATAACCGTGGGAGCTATGTTTCTCATCAGCAAGAGCATGATTCGCACCGGGGCCGTGGGTTTTATCGGAGAGACAGTAATTCATCTGTCCAGGGGTCGGCCCAACCTTGCCATGCTCTTGTCCCTCTTGATAGTTGCCATTGCCTCTGGGTTCATTAACAATACACCCGTTGTGGTTCTCTTCATTCCCATCATAATGAGCCTCAGCTGCGAGTATGATCTCAGTCCCTCAAAGCTCCTTATTCCTATCTCTTATGCCTCTATCCTCGCTGGCACCTGTACTCTTATTGGCACCTCCACCAACATCATTGTCAGCGACCTGAGCAACATATACGGCTACGGCGAATTAGCTATGTTTGAGCTCACACCTCTGGCTGTTCCTATTGCCTTGTTGGGGATCGGGTTCGTTTACTTTGCAGCGCCTCGGCTCATGCCCGGACACGCCGCCCCGGTGTGCGAAATAGAAGATAGCGAGCACAGACGATATTTGGCCGAATTCATAGTACCTCCTGAGAGTCCCATGATAGGTCGGGATCCGCAACAGGCTCTGGCGGAGAAATCACCCTTTTTCGAGGTCTTCGAGATTATCCGAAGATCTCATATCATCTATCCTTGGCGGGAGAGGGTGGAGACAGAACCGGGGGATATTCTTTTGGTGAAGGGCTCGGCAAATGAGATCATAAATATTCTTCGTCAAAGACTTGTTAACCTCCCTCACCTCGAACAAGATCTTAATTTCATTCCTGGAGACAAAAGATCTGTAATCCTGGAACTCATTGTTCCCCCACAATCGGCTTTACTCGGCGAGAGACTACTTGAAACCACCCTCCATGGAGCTCATGACATTCACATCATTGCGGTGAAAAGACGATCACTTCATTATACCGAGCAAAAGATCCGCGAGCTCACAATAAGGGTTGGGGATATACTCTTGGTGCAGTGCCACGAAGACGAACTAGAACAGCTGAGGAGAGACCCGGATTTTATCGTGGTGGAAGACGTGCACCACGAG
>JARRNM010000029.1:0-20001 GCA_037384945.1 Deltaproteobacteria bacterium | reverse complement strand
GCGCCAGTGGCTGGGCTCATTTTTGCTGCGCTGATTATCTTTGCCACCTCTGGTTTGGCAGACATCATGGTCTGTGCGCTGGCCGGAGCTTTCCTCATGATCCTTACCGGTTGTCTCCCCTTGCGAGATGCCTACCGGGCCATGCAAGCTAATGTGTTAATCCTCATCGTAGGCACCATTGCCCTGGGAACGGCCATGGACAAAACGGGTACGGCCAAATTTTACGCCCAGGAATTTATCTCCTTACTGAGGAGCCTGGGCCCGGTCCCCATTCTCGCCGGTATCCTCATCTTTACCAGTCTCAGCACTCAACTGCTCAGTAATAACGCCACCGCCGTTCTTCTTATGCCCATTGCTGTCTCTGTTGCGTTGGAATTGGGGGTCAATCCAAAGCCTTTCATTATTGCAGTCTGCTTTGGTGCCAGCGCCTGCTTTGCAACCCCTGTGGGTTATCAGACCAATCTTTTAGTCTATGGACCCGGCGGGTACAGGTTCAGTGACTTTCTTAAACTGGGCATTCCCCTTAACCTAATCGTTCTGATAATGGGCTCAATTTTCATTCCCCTCCTCTGGCCACTGTAATCTCTCAAACTGCAGTGCCATCTCCCACCCTATCTCTTTTAGCAACAATTACCCATTTGTTACCGGGTAAGAAATGGGTAAATTTGCCCATTTTATCCCGGAGACGTCTTGGGTAAAAAAGGGCAAGAGGGGAAACAATATGCTAAAATGAGAAAGCGATGAGTGAGGCTGATGCCTATAATTCTTATTTCTCTTTTGGTGTGGAGATAAAGCAAATGGAACAAAACGAGATCAATGAGGAAATGGTGGGAAAGACCGTGGCTTTTCACGGCCACATGTGCCCGGGACTAGCCATTGGCATCCGGGCAGCGGAGGTGGCCTTGAGAGAAATTGGCCCTCACGCCCATGACGAGGAAGTTGTGGCGGTGGTGGAGACCGATATGTGCGGGGTAGATGCTATCCAGTTTCTAACCGGTTGCACCTTCGGAAAAGGCAATTTAATCCACCTGGACTACGGCAAAAACTGTTTCACCTTCTACCGCCGCTCAAATGGAAAGGGTATCCGTCTTGTCACCAGACGCCAAGCACTGGATCCGCCAGACCCTGAGTGGGAATCACTCCGAAGCAGGCTGAGTGAGGCAGATTTGACTCAAGAGGAACGGGATCGTTTCCGTCAGTTGCATGAGGCCCGCACCAAGAAAATCTTGGACCTCCCTCTAAAAAATCTTTTCGAGATCAAGGAACCGCCGGGCAAGATGCCCAGCCACGCTCGCATTATGGACAGCGTTGCCTGCGAGTCATGTGGCGAGGGAGTGATGGAAACCCGTACCCGGCGCTTCATGGGCAAAACGGTCTGTATTCCCTGTTTCAGCGAAATGGAGCAACGCTAGCGCTCTTTCCAGCTCGCAGCTGACAGCTCGCAGCATGCAGCAATGAATCTGTATAACAGGATACCTGTTTTCTGCGAGCCGCCAGTTGTCCGCCCGTCCCCAGCTTTTCGGAGGGCTGTTAGCTGAAAGTCCAGTCTCTCCGTGTCTTATCTCTGTGCTCAGTCCATAATGTCTAGTTGAAACGGCTGCCTGCTGCCCGCTGCCTGCTGCATGCTGGAAACGGCTGGCACACCATTTGCCTATTAGACGACGGGCACAATCCGTTCAATGGTTGATAGATAGCGGTTTACCCTTGTTTGGAGCCTTCTCGGGCTCCTTACCGAACCCAGGTAAGAGTGTAAGCCTATGTCTGGGAGTATGAGTATGGATACATTGAGGTCTCCGAAAAGACACCATAACTCCAGAATGGAGGTTAGGTGGGAGGTTCATTTTTTCACTGACCATGGTCATATGGAGGGTGAAACTGTTACCATCAGCCCGGAGGGAGTAATGGTTTCCTGTAAAGAATTGCCTCCCTTGGAGAACAATTTTCGCCTGGTAATCCGACCACCCGACCACTACCCTCTAGACCTCACCGGCAGAGTAGTGTGGACCACTATCTGTAATCCTGTCAGTGGTGCGGAAAGCATTGGCGTTGACATTCAATTTATGTCAATTGGGGAAAAAGATAGACTCTATCTCCAAGGAGTGGTTGGTGGACACTTCGAGGAAGAGGTTGCAGAAATTGGTAATGAGCTGATGACTAGCCCGGAGAGGATCCCTGAGAAGAGGCTGGGACCAGCCGAAACTCCACAAGTTGCCGACATTAGTCTACCGGTGTTCTACAACAAGGGAGGCAAAACTGTGCGAGCCATTGGTAGCCGTTTTTCTACCAAAGGTTGCCACATTTACACCAGACTGGCACCTCCTAAAGGGACAGTTTTTTCCCTCCAGGTCAAAAATCCTCGAACCGGCAAATCCATACAGGTGGACAGCTCGGTGGTTCAATGTAAGCGTTGTGCTATCAAGAATCATTGGGGCATGATCCTCCGTTTTATGAACCTTAGCGGCTCGGAGAGGGAGGAGATTAGGCAAATTTTGGAAGACGCCTCGGGTAGTTCAACACCCAAAAAGGAACCCGGCTATATCAAGAGCAGGATAGGGCAGGCGCTGCTCAAACACTTTACCAAGAAAAGAACCATTCATTGATAATTTGGTGAGGGGTAAGCACTAAGTGGTATCCAGATGGTAGGTCACAGGCTGCTAGGTCCCACCATCTGCCCCCCATCTTTCTCCCTCTGGCTCTACTCTATCTTTTCCAGGAGTTTCCTCTTGCCCTCAAATCGTTGGTGTGCTATCTAGACAGCAGTTGGTTAACATAGACCAGTTTCTCCTGAGGCGTATGTTCATTTAGCTTCTCCACGTACCTCCAGGCCTGCAATCGGACAGGAAGTGACTCCGGAAAAAGAATCTCCTACCCCTTGAGAAATACTGAGCAGAATGTCTTGGCTTGGACTAGAAAAACCTCGTGAAAGGACGGCTATTCTAAGGAGGTGATAGTGGCAAGTCATGTAAAGATTTAATCCTGATTCAGGTGTCAGCTCGATTTTCTTAACACGAAGAGCCTGGTAGCCAAACTCTCTACCTCGGGGAGGCAAGAAATGGATATAAAAGGATTAAAAGATAAAGCAGGGGACCTGAAAGGTGCTGCACTGGATAAAATTAATCGATCACTCGATGAGTTCAATGCAGCGATTCCAGCAATTAAGGACCTCGGTTTCGCAGTTACAGATCTTAAAGTTGGCATGGGAATACCGCCGGAAGTGTCAGCAAAGTTAACTGGGACAGTTGCATCAATCAAAAAAGAGAAGGTTCAGCAACTAATAGAGGCTAATCAAGAAAATAAGTTCCTGGTCACTATCTTAACAGGATTACAAACAGCCTCGGAAGTTCAACATAAGCTTGGAGATCTTGGACTTAAAGGTGTGGAAGCTGACGTAAATCTTGTCCCGCCAACCATTAAGGTGGGGTTCTTAAATAAATGAATACTCGGGGTCAGGCCTGGAGCAACTGAGAGTGGTGATTGCAAATTAATGGCCCAGTCACTCTTTTCAAGTCCTGACCCCGATCTCTTTCTCTTCAAGACCCTAGCCTCTACCTCGTCTCCTAAAGATCTTTCTTCACCCTCCCTCGTATCAGGCCTGCTCCACCGGCTACCTCTTGAGAAATGCCATACTTTGGTAGAAGAGAGTGTATAGTGACCTAGCTTCGAGGGTTATAGTGTGAGAAGATGGGTGGTATCTTTGCTGGGCATCATGAAAGTGAGTTTTACTTATGACCATAAAAACAAAATGTTTTATCGCTTTGATACTCCTGGCCATGGTGGACATGGTAATTCCCTTACCAATTATAGGAGCACTCCTCATATATATTCTGCTTCAGAGGCCGCCATGGTTTAGAAATGTTGTTACAGAGATCTATAGCTCTAGGGGGCCGGACCAGACTCACTGAAGGGAGGAAAAGGTAAAGCGGTTGTTGAATACGGCTATTGTTCTATGATAGCCTGCTTGCAATCTGTCTAAGCAGAGGGAACCGCGATACGCGCAAGATTCTGACCTTTACCAACCTTAGAGGGGGCACTTAAATGGACAAAAAACGTCTCAAGAAGTTGGCCGAAGATCCTCGATTCATCCAATCCATCTACAACTACTGTGACCGATGGTGTGAGCGTTGCCCCTTCACTGCACGCTGTTTGAATTTTGCTCTCGGTGAGGAGGAGTTTGACCAGCTAGAGGCTCAGGATTTAGATAACGAAGCCTTCTGGCAAAAGCTATCACAGACCTTGCAGGTGACCCTCGAACTATTGGAAGAAGCGGCGGAGGAGCACGGAATAGACCTGGATTCTCTTGATAACGAAGAGTTCGAAGAGGAAGAGAGAGCAAACGACGAATTGGCCAGGGATCATGAATGCAGCCGCACGGCAAAACTCTATGTGGAAATGGTTGATGATTGGTTGAACTCAGCCAGAGACCTTTTCGGTCAAGAGGAAGAAGAAGTAACTCACGAAGAACTACACGAGGCTGTCCATTCCGACTCGCCGGAAAAAGATATCGGCTTGCTGGAACCAGTAGAAGTTGTAGGCTGGTATCAGCACCTGATTTATGTCAAACTCATGCGGGCCATCCGGGGGGAGTTGGAAGAAGAACAAGACATTCTTGACGAATATCCCAAAGACTCTGATGGGTCTGCTAAAGTTGCACTAATTGGCATTGATCGCTCCCTTGCTGCCTGGGGAGAAATCCGCAACTGTTTTCCCCACCGAAGCAATCAGATTATGGATATTCTCGTGCATCTCGAGCAACTGCGGAGAAAAGTGGAGAAGACATTTCCCAACGCCAGGGCATTTATCCGACCCGGGTTCGACAAGATAGATTTAAACAGTTAGGAAGTCAGCAGGAATGTAGAATTCAGGAGGATTAGCCGGGGGTTGAGGGAATAATGGAATGCTGGAATGTTGGAATGTTGGGTCAAAGAGAAGAATAGCCTACAAATTATTGTTCTCCCTATTATTCCAGTATTCCAATTTTCCATTATTCCATACCCTTCTACTGGCTACTCGGCCCTGACCAATTCTTTTGTATACCAGAAGGCGCCGTCTCGCTCGATCCAACGGTCTCCCTCTCGCTCCAGAATCCAGCCACTGTCCTTTTTGCCACCAAAGGGTAAGCGCAGGGGAGTAAATAGAAAATCGGGATTGTCATACACCATCCCGAAGTTAGCCTGGAATAATGCCCTCGAATACTCGCTTGGAGAGCCGAAAAAAGCCAAGAGAAAGCCATATTTGGTTTGAACCAACTCTTGTACCAGGGCTTCCTCATGGTGGAACGGACTGAGGACGAGAAATGGGCCGAATAGTTCCATGTCTGGAATTTTCCCATTATCCATCTCTAGAACCAGAGGAAAGACAGACTCCCCCTCCATCCTGCCAGTGAGCAGGCGAGCCTCTGAGCACTGTTTTAGGGCCCTATCAAGAATCGCCCTAGTTCTTTCCACCCGAATAGGGCCAATATCAGTTTCCGGATCTAAAGGATCTCCCACCTTGAGCTCTCCGACAAACTCCAAAATCCCCCGGCGCACCTCTTGGTAAAGATCCCTGTGAATCAAGGCTTTCTTTAGGGTAGTGCAGTACTGGCCACCGTTGATGAAAGCCCGCCGCGCTATAAACCTGCTCGCTGCCTGAATATCCGCATCCTTAAAGACCACAGCCACGGGCATGCCGCCCGGTCCGGCGAAAAAGAGTTTATCGAAGGCGCGATGCTCTCTCCGGTATGCTTCACCCACTGCCGAGGCCCCCGAAATAAAGAGAACCCGCACCTCATCATCCTCTACACACCCTCGGCCGAAAACCCGGTTGTTGGTCCCTATCACAGGTTGAAAGGCTTTTAGGGGCTGGCTAATCTCCGCAATCAGGTCCGCCGAACGAGGAGTTTGCGAGGAAAAGCTGAACCTCAGCTGGTTTCCTGTGAGGAGCGCCGCACCACCAAGACGGGCCAACATCACAGCCGGGGCATCATAGGGGAAAATAGCGCCGACAGTTCCGTACGGTCGGCCATCTTCCAACCACTGGATCTCCTCTTCCATGGAATTGAGATGCTCAACCGCCAGTTCCACTTCGAAAGAGGTTATTTTCACAGGAAAGCCCGCGTCCGCTGCCGCGGCTTCTTGCAAATCGGCTTTCCGACTTTCGAGACTTTTCGCAAGTCCCTTAGTGTCACTCAGCCGCTGGCTATAGTCTATAGTTGGCATTTCCATACTCCTCTCTGCGGAATATGCACCGAGTAAAGATTCCGAACCCAAAGGTTCCCTCTTTGGGCTGCCTAGCCCGGATGTTTCATGAATTGCTGTCGCGAGACCGTGCAGATGGCCGTGCCACCTGGCAATCGTCCCGCGCTACCGCGGGATTGGACCCGAACCGTACCTGAACGGTACGTCGCAGGGTGCGACACCCGAGGACGCCAGGAAAGACGGCCAAATCCTCGGTCGTAGCAAGTGATTCATGAAACATCCGGGCTAAGTAAAAGGCACAGGGTGCACGGCACGACGCATATGGTAACCATAGATTTTACATATTCTCTTTTTCGCTGCGCCCTACGCCTTGCGCCTTAAGCCTAAGACCTCTTTACCTGCAAAATTATTATACTGCGGTCTGACTCTAAGGACCAGGTCTTCTATGGTGAATAAATCTACCTGGATTTTTTCAAAGAGCAAGCATTTTCCCTACTTGCTGCCGGGTATTGATCGCTAGCTAGTATGCGTCCCTAAACTCACTAATGTCATTCTGAGCCCTTCGATGAGCTCAGGGCAGGCTCCGCGAAGAAAGCGACGCTCAGTCATCCTGAGCCCCCCCTGGGCGGGACGAAGGACCTGGAGATTCTTCGTCCCGCCATTTGCGGGACTCCTCAGAGTGACTTCTACAAACACAGTTTCCCGATGGACACTAACTAGCATGTAAAAAGCAGCTGCGTTATACTTTGCCAGCGTGATGCTGAATAACTGGGTGTAATCTTGACCATGACTTCCGCACCAGACTTGATCAAGGTATGGAAGGGAAAATATAAAATCCATTCATACCAGGTAGATAGCAAAAGCAAGGCAACCTTGGTGGCCTTGTGTCAGCTTTTGCAGGAGTCGGCCTGGCAGCATGCCGAACATTTGGGGCTTGGGTTTTCCCATTTGCAGGAAAGGAACTTTATCTGGGTTCTGGCTCGACAGCTGATCAAGGTCAGCTCTTATCCTAAATGGGGGGATACCATCGAGGTCCGCACCTGGCCCACAGGAAAGGACAGAATCTTTTGTTACCGTGACTTTAGAATCACCGACCCTAGTGGCTCCATAGTGGCTGAAGCTACCACTACCTGGTTTGTCATCGACCTGGTTGCCAGAAAGCCACAAAAAACAGTTCACTATTATCACCTGGAGCTTCCCGAAGAAGTGGAATTTGTCTTCCCCAATCGGTTAAACAAATTAGAGCCTCTCGATTCAGAGGATGTCACCAAGTTGATTCAAGTTTCTTACGGGGACTTGGACATGCACCAACATGTAAATAATCTGAGATATGTGGAGTGGATGATGAATAGCCTCCCTGGGGAATTTCTCAGCACCCACAGATTAAGGGAAATGGAGATTAATTATATGTCGGAGGCCTCGTATAGAGATGAAATCGCCGTTAGCTATGGAGACAAAGGGAAATCAAACTTCTTCCACAAAATAATAAGAATGAGAGATAATCAAGAGATTTGCAGAGCTAGAACAGTGTGGACAAACTAGAGAATATGACCAGTAAGATAGTGGAAAACAGATTGTGATCATTTACGATCCGCGACAAAAATTCACCCTCTATGACTTCGGAATCGAAATCCCGGTCTCCGATAGTAGGGTGACCAAGACCTTTGACCACTTGCTTGCCCACAGAGTAATCGGGGCAAAGGTCCAAGAGTGGCATATAAATAGGGTGGAGGAAATTCTTACCATAGGTGATTTGCTCCGGGTGCACGGAAGAGAATATGTGGACAAGCTATATTCTGACGATTTGCCAGATGAAATAATAAAAACCTATGAACTGATTGACAGCAAAGGCAGATACCACCGCTACAACCCCCAGAAGGCGCGTTTTCCCCTAGCCCAACTCTTTGAGAGGATCGTCGCTAAGGCCGGGGGAACCGTGCAGTGTTGCCGGGTTGCCCTGGAAAGGGGTTTTTGTTTTTATTTTGGCGGAGGGATGCACCATGCTCAGCGAGACTATGGGAGTGGGTTCTGTCTGTTAAATGACATTGTCATTGCCATTCGTAAACTCCAGGCTGAAAATGTTATTAGGCGAGCCTGGGTCATAGATCTTGACGCTCACAAGGGAGATGGAACTGCAGCATTAACTGCAGGGGACGATTCCGTGAAGACCCTCAGCATTCACATGGCAAAAGGTTGGCCTCTGGACGGGGAGAAATATATAGCAGCCGGCAAACTGAATCCTTCATTTGTGCCGAGTGATATAGATATACCCATCGGACAAGGCGAGGGCCATGCATACCTGACAAAACTGGCAGAGGGACTGAACATCTTAAAAAAACAGGCCATACCCGATCTTGCCATAGTTGTGGCCGGAGCCGATCCTTATAGAAAGGATGAGCTCCCATCAGCAAAACTACTAAAATTAACCCTGGACCAATTAAAAGACAGGGATCTTCTTGTTTATAATTTCTTGAAAAATCAGGGTATCCCTCAAGCCTATCTTATGGCAGGAGGATACGGCGAGAGCTCATGGGAAGTCTACCTACAGTTTCTTGAGTGGGCCCTCCTTGACAATTTGTACTGACCACCTGATCTAGCCTTCGCCGCTGAGGAGAAACTTCGAACCGTAATAGGAGCAGGCGTGATGATCGCCCAGACAGAGGAGAAACCCGCTTATCTCATTGGCCTTATATCGGACACCCATGGTCACCTGCGGTCCGAAGCTGCCGGGGCTTTAAAGGATGTCGACCTGATAATTCATGCCGGTGACATAGGTAAACCTGAGGTGCTTGCGGCATTGAATAAAATTGCCCCGGTCCATGCTGTGCGGGGAAACATGGATGGCCACTGGGCCTTTGGCCTGCCGCAAACTGAGGTAGTAGAAGTAGGAGACTTTTTGCTCTTTGTCCTCCATGATCTTTTTCGTCTCGACCTAGACCCGGTTGCAGCCGGCTTTTCCGCAGTGATCAGCGGTCACACTCACAGTGCAACCATTGAGAACCGCAAGGGTGTTCTCTATGTAAACCCCGGCAGCGCAGCATCTTTCAAATCACCCGCCACCGTGGCCCTCCTGCGCATAAGGGCTAACTCGTTGCAAGCTGAAGTGGTGGAAATTTAGGGGGTACAAACATGAGTCCTGTTCTGACCTTCTGGGCAAGAATGAGAGGTTACAGACTTCTCCTCCTCAGACTGGCCGTTTTCGGGATAATTATCTTATCTTTTTCTCTCTCCTGCTCAAAAGAAAACGAAGTTGAGCGAATCCGGAATTTAATCAAGAAAGGTGCTCAACTCGCCGAGAAACACGACTTAAATGGGCTGATGAAATTGACCTCTGAGGACTTTGTTGCCCGGCCGGGTAAGCATGGTAGTCGCGAGGTCAAGAGGATACTCTGGTTGGCCTTCAACCATTATGGCAATTTTAGAATAATGTATCCCGAACCAGGTGTCGATCTCGGGCCTCAGGGTCTCAATGCTTCCGCGAGGGTTTATTTTTTGATCGTCAGGAGAGAACAATCAGCACCTAAAGTCGAGGACCTTTATAAGGATCCGAAGGGTTGGATTGAAAAGGTGGGTGAAAGTGCCGACCTCTATCGGCTCAGTCTTGACTTGTTGAAAAGAGATGGAGATTGGCTGGTAAAAGGAGCCCTACTTGAGCCTTTCAGGGGTACTGGTTTTAGGTAAGCTGCATGACACAACCTTCACCACGGCAGAGAGCTCGGGGAGAGACTAGGCAGCAAGTCTCAAGGTGTCAGGTTTCGGGTTTCGGGTTTCAGTGTTCAGGTATAACTTTTCAGGGTTCAAGTCTAGTATATCTGTCTATTCTTCCGGACACCTGACACCTGAAACCTTATGCCTTGCTCTTTGCCTTAGGAGGAAAGACAAGCGTATGAAGCAGAGCGCAGCCGAAGTAATCAGATGGTCTGAGGAAAAGAAACCGGACGAAACAACTATTCGGGAAATCTTAGCCGAAGAGGCTTTGCATCCCTATCGTTGGTCGAATTTACCCGGAGATGTGTACAGCCCACATAGCCACTCCTATAATAAAGTGATCTATGTTGTAAGCGGCTCGATCACTTTCGCTTTACCCGATCATGGCGAGGAGTTGGCACTGCAGCCTGGAGATCGACTCAATCTCCCGGCCGGAGTATCGCATAAAGCTTTTGTGGGCCCGGAAGGGGTCACCTGCCTGGAAGCTCATCGGTGATTTGCCTACCCTGTTTCCTGGGCGAACAACTACCCGTGCCCAAGACGTGCAATGTTTCGCCAGGAGTTTCATGAATTGCTGAGGTATTCTGGTTAATCTACGGGCGACCTGGCCTTGGGCAAGGAGACGGTGAAGGCCATATGATTTCCTTCGGCCGAGTATGAGAGAAGACCTCCCATATTCTTCAGCAGACGATAACAAAGGGGCAACCCTATACTCTCACCGCCTTCGGCAAAGGGCATGAAGAGCAGTTCAGGGTGTTTCACTTCTTGGCCCGGGCTTGGATTCTCGAACTCGATGTAGAGGTCCTGCTCACTCTCGAAGGTCCTTATGGCAAGGACGCCACCGCTTTCCATTGCTTCTGCTGCATTGAGAATTAGATTGACAAAAATTTGCGTCAATATATCTGGATCTGTGTAGACCTCCGACAGATTTGGCTGGAGTCTTAATTTGCAGGTAATCCCTCTGAGTTCCGTCTCCGGAGAGAGCAGATCCACACAATGTGCAATAATGCTGTTGACCGAGCACCCCTGAGGGCGGATTTGTACAGGTTTGAGGTAGTTTCTTATTCTTGACAATATCCTTTCCAACCGTTGAGACTCCTGGAGAATGACCTCACATTCGGGTAGATCAGGGAATTTCTGTTGGAGGCGGCGGGCAAAGCCTCCAAGAGAGACCAGCGGGTTGCGGATTTCGTGAGCCACTTCTGCGGCGATGGTACCCAGGGTATTTAGTTTCTCTCTTTGGACGATGGCTTTTTCCAGCTGCTTCCGCTGGGTGACATCGAAAAACACTCCACTCACATAGTCGATATCGCCCTTTTCATCGCAGACTATTTGTCCCCTGTCCTGTATCCAGAGGACTTCCCCGGATTTTGTCCTAATCCTATATTCCCTCACAAAAAACTTGTCTGTTTTTAAGGCCTGGATAAAGGCTTTTCTGGCTACCTCGAAATCAATATCTATAACAATGTCGCTCCACTTTTTCCTTTGAGAGTTGAACTCCTCCATGCTGAAACCCGTGAGCAATTTGATCTTTTCATCCATGAAATCCACAGACCAGTCTTTGTATCCCCGGTAAACAATGCTTGGTATGCTGTTTATTAAATGACGATACCTGGTCTCACTTTTCCGGAGCTCTTCCTCCGCTCTCTTGCGATCTTCTATTTCCCGTTTAAGCTGCTCGTTGGTGAACAACAGTTCGGCGGTACGCTCCTGCACTCGAAGCTCCAACTCGGCATGGGCTTTCTGCAGGGCCTCTTCTGCCCGCTTGCGGTCGGTTATATCTGTAAGCACCCCCAGAGTGCCAATGAATTGTCCCTCCGCATCATAGAAGCCCCTGGGTGATACAAGTGTGTGTACTCTGCGACCGTCTTTTGCTCTCCAGTCGATCTCATAGCTCTTTGCTTCGCCCATTCTACGTTTAGCTATCTGGTCTTTCATCAAGTCAAGGTAGTCTTCATGGACGAATTGCAAAATGTGCCCGCCTATCAATTCCTCCCGAGAATATGCCAGCATTTCGGCAAATTTTTCATTGACAAAAGTAAATAGATAATTTCGGTCCGCCGTGGCCAACCCTTCGTTCATCGTCTCTACGAGATGCCGATAGCGTTCCTCACTTTCCCGTAATGTCTCCTCAGCAATCTTCCGATTAGTGACGTCACGAATCAACCCATCGTAAGAGAGCAGATTTCCCTCCACGTCGTAGTTGGGTACCAGACTGTTGCTCACCCATCTGACCTGACCATCTTTTCGCACGATTCGATGCTCTATGGATCTAGGCTCCCGGCCGGCCAAAAGTTCGGAGGCCTGTTCTCGGACAAGATTCCGATCTTCTTCCGGAACCATTCTTATCCACAGAAAAGGGTCCGAGGTAAATTCCTCTGTAGTGTAGCCGGTCACCGCCACACAGTTTGGCCCGTGGTAGGTTCCAGCAGGATGACCGTTTGCCATCCTTACCGTAAATATGTAATCGGTTATGGCCTCGGTAATTCTCCGGTATCGACTCTCACTTCCACTCAGCGCCTTTTCGGCACGCTTGCCCTCGGTAATGTCAAGGGCGGTAAATATTACCCCCTGAGAAAGGTCCGCCGGATTCACCAGGGTTGATCTCAAATGGACCTCAATCACCCTACCGTCTTTGCGCCTCCAACGAGTTTCAATCGCCCCTATCCCCTTCTCCTCAATTTCCCGGTATTTCTCCCGCCCGACCCGTTCAAATTCATCGTCGCTTTCGTAAATAATTCTAGCACTCTGACCAATCAATTCGTCTCCAGAGTAGCCAAGCATTTCGTTCATATGATCACTAACCCAATGCAATACCCTGTTGTGAACCAGGCCGATGCCCATGGGTGCTGCTTTCAAGATAGACTTGATCGATGCTTCCCTCTCTTTAAGCGTTTCTGCTACCGTGAGGCTATCGGTTTCCAGGTTAGCAAACCGCTGCCGTAGTTCAGCCAGTTCACTGATGAGCTGTTCTTTCGTTTTATTTCTGTCCTTCATGGTCTCGTGCCTTATGCTCGGTGAATAGGTGCCTGAATAGGTAACCTTACAAGAGGAAGGGAAGAGTTTCAAGAGGGAGATGATGTGGAGTCTCCCCAAAAATATTTTAGTGACATCGGCCACGGGGAAGCTACTCCACAACGCGCATGATTCGCGTCATCAATTGGCAGGATTCCTGTTTAGTGAGCACCATATCTTCATGCAACCCCTCTCGAGGCTGAGAGCGTGAAGATCGGTTGCTCATATGTTCGTTGTTTCGCAGCTTCCCCTTCTGGCCTTTGCTGATGTCTGTTCTGAGTGACCTGCCCTGTTGAATCCCACCTTCGGTGGGTCCGCGTAGCGGAATTCAACAGGGCTGACGGAAGGTCTGTACCACTTTCCGCCTCCGGCGGACTGGGGGAGCCCCTAGCCCCTTTCCTAAGAACGGGGACCAGGGAGGGGGAGCCCTGCCCGCCATCGCGAGCCGCTCAGGCGAGGCGGGCGGGCATCCCCCGGGCACAGCCGGGCTAGAAGTGACCAGAGCGTGAGCTCTGGAACCACAGAAGAGACATCAGCTAGGACATTTCCATGTGCTCTCCAAGGCAAACTGGCTACTGAACAGAGGTCATAGGAATGGCCCACTCATTTTTGGGAAAACTCCTGGAAGATAATGAGGAATTTTCCGAGAACTGCGGATACAAAAGTTGACTGGAAGCATAAGATGAAGTCTATTAAGAAAAGTTCCCCGGAGAGAAGTCTGCGGACAGAGGTCGGGCGACAGAGGACAAATGAGCGAGTGGAAAGGGCCGGATAACTCGGCGATTTAAAGGACTTGCTCGTTGAGTTTGCTCTGAGCCTGCTTAAGGGCACGACTTCTCGCTCTCGCGTCTCGCCAGGAGAAAAGTATGCGCTACTCAATTATCACCAATCCCGTCTCAGGCAGATTGACGGTGGACCAAAAGCGTTCTGCCTTGGCGAAAACCGCGGAGATCCTCAAAGCTGACATACACGGCCTCGATGCTGCATCAGCAGAGGACTTCACTAGTTGTGCCAAAGATCTTGCCTACCGAGGCGATGTACTGGTGGTCGCCGGGGGAGATGGGACCTTCTCCGACATTATCAATGCTGTTGATACCAGCAAAACGGTCATAGGATTTCTCCCTCTGGGGACCGGTAATGCCTTGCGGCACGCTCTAAGGTACAAGGGCAATCTGGTCGACATTGCCAGGCGAATTAGTCACGGGAAGATTCACCATTTCGACCTGATTAGTTGCGACGAAAAAAGGCGCGCTTTCATCGCCTCGGTGGGGATTGAAGGAACGATCATAAGGCTCTGGCACAAGATACGTTATCGACTGGGTGCTGGCTTCAAGACCTACCTCCTCGCCACCTTGAGCTCATATTTTAAAGAATACAAACGAGCCAACGGCATGATTTATTTGGACGGGGAAAGGTTAGAAGCTAAAAATCTTTTGACTCTCATGATAATGAAACAACCCTATTTTGGCTTCGGCATGAAAGTTATGCCTGAAGCTCGATTTGATGACGGACAACTGCACATTCGCTGCGTCAATTCAGGCCTTTTCAAGACTTCCTTCGGAGTAATGGCTGCATTTACTCTGGGCAATCTCATTGGCCAATATCTTACCGGTAACGAACTGACCCTGACGCTGAACCGTCCGCTGATTTTGCAATGTGATGGAAACGAAGGCTGGGAGGCCGAATCTTTTTCCTTTAAGATTCTGGCCAAGGCCCTAAAAATTAAATGTTAGAAACAGCGAACAAACCGCCAAAAATCCCCTCCCCCTGGGAAGAGTTGACTTTCTCTGAACTCAGTGGAACCATGATGATCATTGGACAGTCGGCCGTGGGCAAATCAACTCTAGCCCGCCACCTCCTTAAACGGTTATCTAGGATCTATCTGTCCGTCCCTCGGTGCTCTTTGCCCTCCAGCGGGAGCAAGAATTGCTTAATTTGTTGCTGCCCCTGCAACCAAGAAGTAACATCTTGGTTTTAGAGTTTTTCCCTTCCTCGGCAGCACAACAACGTGATTCATCGGTGCGCAAGGCCCATCGTGCCGCCCAATTCTCCCAGTACTTCCTCAGAGGTTCTCGACTCAGGGTTAACTGGACCAAGTTTACGGTGTTGCCTGCGCCGCGGTTCATTCTTCACCGGTTGGTGGCATTGGAGGACGCAGAACATATACCAAAGAATTCCTTTCCCTTGATCCCTTTTGACACCTCCACCTCAAATGCTTACTTTCAAACAAAGACAATGAGTAACAAAAGGAGCCACCTTGGGGTGGGGAAAAGGGAGGATGAAAGCCATGGCTAAAGCGATTATTATGAGTGAAATCGGGGTTCCAGAGGTTTTGCGTTGGGAGGAGTATGATCCGGGTAAGCCGGGACCGGAGGAGGTCTTGCTTCGTCACGAAGCTGTGGGCTTGAATTACATTGACATCTATCATCGCTCCGGCCTCTACCCTTTGCCGTCCCTTCCGGCGATCCCGGGCATGGAAGGTGGAGGTATTGTGGAGGCTATTGGTGATTCAGTGACTGAAGTCTCTGTGGGTGACCGGGTGGCCTATGCCGGGCTTCCGCCTGGTGCCTACGCTGAGGTCAGAATAATTCCGGCACACCGTCTGGTAAAGCTTCCGGATTCCATCTCCACCCGGCAAGGTGCAGCAATGATGCTTCAAGGCATGACCGCGAGGTATCTTCTCCACGGCTGTTACCAGGTTAAGACCGGCGATACTATCTTGATTCAGGCAGCCGCCGGCGGCGTCGGCTTAATCGTCTGCCAGTGGGCCAAACATCTGGGCGCCACCGTAATCGGCACGGTGGGATCCCAGGAGAAGGCGGAATTAGCCAAAACTCACGGTTGTCATTACCCCATCCTTTACAGAGAGGAAGACTTTGTCTCAAGAGTGAAAGAGATTACCCAAGGCAAGGGCGTTGACGTGGTGTATGATTCAGTGGGCCAGACCACCTTCATGAAGTCACTGGATTGCTTGCGTCCCCTCGGGATGATGGTGAGCTTCGGTCAGTCTTCTGGATCGATCCCCCCCTTTGATCTTGGAATTCTCGGTGCCAAGGGCTCCTTATTTCTCACCCGACCAAGTCTTATGGTCTACACGGCGAAGAGGGAGGATCTCATTGCTCACGCCCGAGACCTATTCGAGGTAGTGGAAAAGGGGGCGGTCAAGATAGAGATACGCCAGACCTACCCCCTCGCTGAAGCAGCCCAAGCCCACCGCGATCTCGAGAGTCGCAAGACCACCGGATCATCCATACTGATCACCGAGTAGAGAATCCAAGCCCAAAGGGGGCTTTCAGGGTTCTTCCTTGACGGACGACTCGGTTGTAGTAATGGGCCCGAGGCGTCAGGTTTTTAGGTGTCAGGTTTCAGGTTTCAGGTTGCAGGGATGACTCAGGTGTCGGGTGTCAGGAAGAATAAACAGAAATGCTAAACTTGAATCCTGAACAGTTTTACCTGAACACTGAAACCCGAAACCTGAAACCTTTGTTGTGAAACCTGAACACTGAAATCTCCTCATCTAGGAGGTAAACAGACAGATTTTGCAATACCTGGCGTATTTCAGAAAATCCTCAGCTGACCAGACGACTACGTCATCTATGAGCTTGTCCTCATCGATTTCCATCATGTCTACGGTCATCTTGCAGGCGATCAGCTCTACCCCCTCGAGCTGGGCCACCTCTTGGAGCTCAGCCAGGCTGGGGATGTTAGCCTTGGTAATCTTTTTCTTCATCATCCCGGTGGCAATGCTGGACATCCCCGGAATGGCTCCCATGACTCCCGGGGGGATGAATTTTGCCCTCTCGGCTCCACCCTTTAGCACCATGTTCAAACCCATGAACGAGTAGAAGACCTTGCTTTCCATTCCCTGACGGGCCGCGTTGATCGCCAGCACCAGAGAGGGATAAGCCCCATCAAGGGTGTCCTTTACGCAAATAAAGGCAGCTCTTTCTTTCTCTTCAGCCATTGATTTTCCTCCTTGACAAAAGGTCAGGAAACCAGAATTGAAGTTTCCTGGGTTGAATTTTTACACAGATATCCTTGTTTACTCCTTACAAGTGGGACCATTGCCGACTTGCGCTCAACCTAAATAACACTCTCTATTTGTATCTAAAACCTCCAGGTAAAGGCGAAATCAAGACTGTCTTCGGACAGCTTAGATGTCAAATTAGCATTTGAGCCATCGAGGGCTGTGCCATTTTCAGAAAGTTTGTTCTCGAAGGCGTGCATGTAACCCAAATTGAGTACCAGATTCTCGCCAAGCTCATACCCTACACCGGCACTTATATGGTGCTCCACGATGGCGGGGAACCCTACGACTCTAAAGCTTTCATAGTAATAGCGGGGTAGGCTCTTACCCTGCACACTGACGAAATCTGCTCCGAAAGTTCCATTCCAATTGTCGTGCTCGTCTACGGGATTCTTCGCATAATTATAACCTACTCTCAGGAACAGGTGGTCGATGGCTTCCCACTGCGCCCCCACAGCGAAGACCCACTGGTCGTTCCAGTCGAAATCATCATAGCCTTTGGCATTCGACCAGTTTATCCATTTCACATTGGTCTCGAGCAACAGTCTGGGTTTGAGAAACTCGTAGGCAACACCAAGTCCCACTTCCTGCGGTTGCTCGAGAGTCAAATTCTGTTCAGTACCATTACTGCTGAAATCGTACACCTTATTATAGGTTGCCCTCTGCGGCGAGGTGTATACCAGGCCAAGGGATAATTGATCGAGAGGTTTGTAGGTAACGCCGAGTTTGACCCCGTAGGAATAGGCGGCAACCGTACCCTCACCCAGGTCGAGGGTAGAGTAGTTGACCTGAAAAGAAGTACCTACTGAAAGATTCGGCAGAACCTGGTAGGCAATGGTGGGGGCGAATTTCATCAACTGTAAATTGGTGTACGTTCCTGCGGCAAGGGGAGCACCGGCGCCGAAATAATTCGGCTGATCGATTTTGGTGTCCCGGTAATCCACCCCGAGACCAGAGACGCCATAGGCTGAAAGACCGAATCTCCATCTGGCGTCAGGCCCACCAATGGGAACGGAAAAACCGATTGCGGGAATGGCGTAATTTTGGTCCCGAGCATTGGCCTTGAAAGTCTGCCCCGAGGCTGTGATTTCAGCCTTAGGCTCCGGCATGAAAATTGTCCCGGCAAAGTCAAACTGCGAACTTGGGCAGTAAGGACCGAAACACATGGCTGACGGGTTGGAAAAAACCGCACTGATGGCATCCTGCGGAGCAGCTATGCCCACCCCACCCATTGACCTGGAAGTGGGGCCAATGCCAATCAGCTCTTGACCATTGGTCGCATAAACTGCCGGCGTCAGTGTAGCAATTAGCATAATAGCTAGCAATACGGTTAATAGCTTGCGCATAAATCACTCCTTTCCTCTTTTTAGGTTCAAGAAACCTCATATTCAACAATTGACTCTCTCACCCCCTTTTTGGTTTAGATCAGCTCACTAGATAGATTTATCTTTATGCAACAGAGGTTCATGGTATGAACTTCATCTCTGAGGCACATTTGTGGTACCACAAGCCAGGCTGTGGAGAATTTGTCAGATTTATTTGAAACCGATTCGATCTATTCTTTGTGGGAGAAACTGGTGTTCTATATAAAAAATCTCTCAGACCATCTGATTTTTAACGGCTTCCATGCTCCCTCGGAGTATTTCGAGGCAGGAGATGACCATTTTACGTTGTTCAGGCTCTAACTCCAGCAGTAACCTCTGGTGCAGGTCTTTGGTGACATCGCTCAATTCTCTGGACCTCCGCTGGCCTTTACTGGTAAGCCCGATCAGCTTAATCCTGGCATCTTTGGGGTCGTCTATGCTTTCGACCAACCTTTTCTGAACCAAACCATTGATGATCTTGGTGACCCGACTTTTGGCAACATCCAGTTTTTGGGAAATGCCTTTGGCGGTGAGATACCTTTCCTCGCCAAAAAGCATCAGACAGCGTAGTTCTGCCTCGGGAATGTCGAATTTATTCGAGAGAAATGAGGTTCGCTCTTTGCAGCACTGAACAATCTCTGCGATGAGATCTTCCAATTTCTGGCTCTGATAATCTATCAAAACATCGATAGAATTTGCCTCTCGATCATTCATAGTGTTAAACATATTAGCGATCATGAGGTTTATCAGTCAAGCAAATTTTTTAAAATAAATATATTATTGATAAAAATATAACAAAAACAGTAGATTATATAATAGTTACTCAACTAACTTTTTCTGTAGCTTAAGTGAACATCATGAACCAACACTCCCAAATACCCCCTGTCTGCCACGCTTCGATTGGAAAGGCTCTGTAGGGTCTGAGAGTTCTTTGGCATTCTTTTTGCTCATCGGGATTCGGTGTTGTCTTTCGGTTCATCCTTCACAAGAAACCCTCGGAGCACCAAATGGACGCAGTGGATAGGGGGCAACTAACCCTCGAGAATGTGCCAGGTGGAAAAGGCGAAGATGCCATAGTTACCTACTTGGCCAAGCTTTATGACAGTATTTCTCGGGACAAGCTGGTTGCCTTAATCAAGACAGCGCCTGTTGTCCTGAGCAGAAATCTGTCTGCCGCCACTGCCGGAAAAATTATTGCCGAACTGGAAAACCTCGGTGCCACGGCGGTCTATGTTCCCAAGGGGTCGGATAAAACCGGAACAAGAGAAGAGAAATCATCTGGTGCAGATCTCGGCGTACCAATCCTGCAAGCCTTCCAGGGTGATCTCCCTCGTCTACCGGTATCCCCCTTGTACAATCTCGGCCTTACCCTGGTTGCTTTTGCCATGCTGCTATTGCCCTTGATCTATCTCGGGCTGATCACCGGAGTTGTCTATCTCCTCTATTGCCACGCCACGGAGAGCATTGAACTATTGCAGGGGCTCAGCGGTGGTAGAGTCGCTCTTTTTGCTTACCTGTCACCCATGGTAGTGGGAAGTTTGCTCGTGCTTTTCATGATAAAGCCCCTGTTTGTCCGGCGAGCACGGCAGATCAGGCCCAGTAAAATAGAACGGCAGGATGAACCCCTGCTCTATGCCTTCGTCGACAAGCTTTGCAACCGGGTGGGTTCACCCATGCCGAGTGAAATTCACCTGGACATCAATGTCAACGC
>JARRNM010000028.1:0-50446 GCA_037384945.1 Deltaproteobacteria bacterium | reverse complement strand
GAAAGGGGAGCTTTGCTTTGCTTTCACTCATTCTATCTCCAGTAGGTGCAATAAAAGCTCTTAGTAGCTTTACCAGAGATATTTTCGCAGAATTTGACTACCTGGCGGTTGCTGCAGAGCTTCTACCTCAGAATAGTTTCAAGGTTTTGATGGGTACAGAACTGGCCCGCATATCTAACTTGAGGGATCTGGCCCACAAAAGCGACCTTGAAGAATATTGGCAAATTAAAAAAGAATGTCTGCACAATCTCCTCGCAAAAGTCGGTATTCCTTTAGAGGAGATCTTGACTGCTCCTCAAAAACGTGACGTATCAGCGGAGACTTACTGCCCGGTGTGCAATGCGGAATATAGATCTGGATTCAATAGGTGTGGAGATTGTGGCGTACCATTGAAAGCGTACAATGATCGATAGAGACATGTCGTTTGGCCGTAAGGTCTCATGCCTGATTGATGGAATTGCAGATCACTCACTTTAATGCACCCTCTTGCCCTTTCTCACCCGCCTATACATGCCGTAGTATCCTCCTGAAGCCAATAGGGTAAATTATCAGGAGTTTGCCCAAAAATAAGTGGGCCATTCCTGTAGCCTTTGTTCAGTAGCCGGTCTGCCTTGGTGAGTAAATAAAAATGGTCTTGCTGATGTCTCTTCTGCCGGTCCTGAGCTGACTTCTAGCCGAGTTGTGGCCAGCCGCCTTTGCCCTAAGACAGGGAGAGCTCTGGAGCAGAGCGCATCTGGAGCATCCGCTGGCTACCACCCAGTGTATTTGGGCCCCCTCAAGGTAGCACCCCGGTAAGATGAACTTTGCCACGAAGACGAGGCCTTCGACTATAAGATGGGCAGCGACTATGCGCTCTGCAGAAGAGCTTTCCCTGTCAGCTCCTCGTCAGGACAAGACACCAGCAAAGGCCAAACGGGGAAGCTGCGAAACAACGAACATCTGAGCAACCTATCTTCACTCTCTCAGCCCTGTGAGGACCAGCATGAAGATATGGTGCCTACTCAACAGGAATCCTGCGAATAGATGGTGCGAATCATGTGCGTTGTGGAGCAGCTTCCCCATGGCCTGTGTCTCTGAAATATTTTTGGGGAAGCTCTTGGGTGAATTACGGGATGCAATATTCAGTCTGTACCATTCCCATTTGAGTCAGCCGATTATTCAAGAATGGTGGTTTTACGTATTTACTGGATTTCCTGATTGAGGGTAGGGTGATTCTTTGCTGACTTCGGCCGACTATTGACGAATTTTTGAGAAAGGTTAAACTTCTTATGAATGTCACCAAGGGGTAAGGATTCTACCTGCCGTTTTCCAATATAGACCGATCTGATTTTTGGCGAAAAACAGCTGCAGCATTAATCACAGCCTCTAGTCCTCGCCCCTACCCGCACTGACGTCCCTACCCAGCTTGGGGCTGAACATTCTGCAGTCTTTGACATGAATAGCTGTCAACTCCCGACACTATTCATAGAGGAAAGAGGGTCCCTGATATGGCAGAAAAAGAATTTGAGTATTTTAGGACTTTTCATGAGGTAACCAGGGCTGTTCTCTCGGCCCTCGACCTCGAGTCTGTCCTTGGTCTGATCACCAAGGCAGTCGTGTCATCCCTTGATATCAAAGGGAGTACTCTGATGCTTCTGGAGGAGAAAAGCCACCGCCTTGAACTGGTGGCCTCACACGGTCTCAGTCAGAAGTATTTGGAGAAAGGCCCTCTCTACGCGGACAGGAGTATTGCCGATGCCTCGAGAGGCAAACCGGTATTGGTCGAGAATGCACCCGCTGACGACAGAGTTCAATATCGGCAGGAAGCCAGAGAGGAGGGTATTGCCTCGATTCTCTCCGTGCCCATGGTGATAAGGGGGCAGTTCATTGGGGCTCTGAGAATCTATACAAGTGAACCAAGGCAATTCAGCGAAAACGAAATGGACTTGATATCGGCCATTGCTGAGATAGGTGCGATAGCCATCGAAAATGCGAGGATTTTTGAAGCCAGAGAGGCCGAGCTTTCCAAAGTGTTAGAAGTCGGCGGTATTGACTACGACTACGAGCTTCCCGGGGCAAAGTCTCAGGTCAAGCCCGCCTTCAAGGGAGGCATTGAGCACAAGAAATCCTACGCCTACTTTCGCACCCTCTATCGGCTTACCCGAACGATCACCTCCACCATGGAAATGAAGAAGACCCTGGAGGCGGTAGTATCAGAAATCGCCAAGTCCATGCACGTAAAGGGCTGTTGTCTTTTCTGGCTAAATACCGCGTCCCGTGAACTGGAACTTTTGGCCTCCCACGGTTTGAGCCATGCTTATGTCTGCAAAGGTCCTCTCAGTATGGACAAGTCAGCTCCTCAGGTCTTTGAGGAACTGACCGTCTTTATCGGCGACGTCTGCTCAAACCCCGCAGTGCAGTATCCAGAGGCGGCAGACCAAGAGGGAATTCTGTCGATGCTTTCCGTTCCTATCTTGGTCAGGGAAAAAGTCAGGGGGGTCCTTCGGCTTTATTCATCCATGGCTACAGCCTTCAGTACGGAGGATCTGGAATTTGCCAAGGTTCTGGCTGAAATTGGCGGCATTGCCATCATAAACGCCAAGCTACACCAGGAAAGGGCGACTGATATCACCTTCTGGAAGGCAACCCTGGATTATCTGGGTATCGAGAATACTTGATCCCCCCATATCTGGGAGTACGCATCGAACCGCTGAGCATTCCCTCACTCCTCAGTCGATAGCACTACATGTCTAAAATGTTTAGAAACCGTTGAAGGCGTTCAAATCGTAGAAGGCGTATATCGGAGAGGTCAGAAGTCGGAGATCAGAGATCAGCTTTATCCCTGACCTCAGACCTCTGATATCTGACCTCTGAGTTCTACTTGCCAACAGGCCCTGAGCTGTGCCGAAGGGCTGCCTCTGACCTCTGATCAGACCCTGCGATCCCCTTGGTATTGACTGGTAAATACCGTTTTTATAAATAGTATTAGTTGTTTGAAAGTAACAGTTGCGGTCCCGTGAAAGTGACTCGTTATTAACCTTCGGGATTTTCCTGGTCACGCGAACCTGCTTTCATTTTGTGTCTTGAACCTCAAACTATTTTATTTTAAGCTTCGACAGAAACGTTTTAATCCGTCAATTTCGCTCCCTTAATTACAGGTCTATGTTATTTTGCTTGATTCCAGGAAAAATATCCGGTCTCGGCGGCAATTCAGGTTACGCTTTTGTTTCATTTGCAAGGTGCATTTGTTTTTGTTGGCATTTGTATCCTTCCTTTTGTTCAATTCCTTGACTTATGGAAATGAATTAAGAGAAGAAAAGCGCGTTCTGATCCTCTTTACCGCTCAGAGTGATCTGCCGGCGTACCCAATGGTAGTAAAAGGCGTCAAGTCAAGCTTACAGGCGGGCACGGAATTTCACATTGAATATTTCATCCAATATATGGATTACTACCGAAATCCCGACCCAGCTGATGCTCAGCTCTTGCTTGATTTATACCACCGTAAGTTTTCCAGGGAAAAGATTGATCTGGTTATTGCATACAGTTCCGCGGCTCTGAATTTGGTCGTCACCCACTCTAATGACCTTTTTCCGCAAACCCCCGTTGTTTTTTCCGGAATCCTGCGAGAACAACTCAAGGTACTACATTTAAATCCCATGGTTACCGGTGTTCTAGTGGATATCGATTACGCCGGGCTGCTGGAAACAGCGCTTAAAATCCATCCGCAGACCCGGCACGTTGCCATTGTGAATGGGGCCTCCAAAACCGATCTATTTCTTGAAAAAGAATTTCGACAAGCACTTGAACCCTATGCCAAGCGACTCGACTTCATTTACCTGACCCGCCTGCCGATGGGTAAGATCCTGGAAAGAGTCCAAAACCTGCCCGAGCATTCGGTGGTTTTATTTTATTCCCTAACCCAGGATGGTGAAGGCAAGGGCTTCGTATCCGCGGAGGCTGCTTCCATGGTGGCTGAGGCAGCCAATGCGCCGGTTTACGGCTGTCTGGATTCCTATTTCGGCCACGGTATCGTCGGTGGGCGGATGACCAGTATGGAAATGACAGGGGTTAAGGCCGGCGAGATGGCGCTGCGTATTTTGAAAGGCGAAAAACCCTCGGATATTCCCATGACGAGTCAGGGCACCATGATCGATCTGTTTGACTGGCGCCAGTTCAAACGCTTCAAGATCCGTGAGGAACGACTGCCCCCCGGCAGCATCGTGCGGTTTAAAGAGTTTTCAATCTGGGAGCAGTATAAGTGGTACATCCTTGGCTTAACCATCTTTTGTTTAGTCGAGTTTTTACTCCTAGTCGGGCTGTTGATTCAGCGGAGGCGGCGTAGTCGGGCGGAGCAAAAGATGGCTGAGAGCGAAGCGAAATTTGCTGCCATCTATCAAAACACGCCGGTGCCCATGTTCCTTCTCGACGAAAGCAGACGCGTCCGCGAGACCAACCGTGCAGCTCAGGAGGCTGTCACCCTATTGGCCCCGGAAATAAAGGGTCTCGGTTTCGGCAACGCCTTCCGCTGCATTCATTCTTTGGACAATCCCAATGGCTGCGGTTTTGGCCCTTCCTGTGAGGATTGCCCTGTGCGTCGCATTATTCTCAACACCTTCCAGACGGGACGATCGCATCACCAGGTGGAGGTCAAGCTCACCTCAGGAGCCGGGCCAGAGCGAAACGACAATTACTTCCTCGTTTCAACCACACTGCCCGACATTTCTCAAGACCGCCTAGTCCTCTTGCACATCGAGGACATTACCAATCGGAGGTATGCCGAACTGGAGGCTCAAAGGCATAGAGACGAACTCGCCGTTATGTCGCGCCGGGCAACCTTAGGAGAGCTCATCGCGTCAATAGCCCACGAACTCAAACAACCGCTGGCCGCGATTCTCAGCAACACCCAGGCCGCCCTGCGATTTCTCTCCAAGGATGCACCGGATCTAAATGAGGTGCATGATATTTTGCAAGATATCGTCAGGGACGACAAACGGGCGAGTGGGGTGCTTCAAAGACTTCATGTCCCGCTGAGAAAGAGCGAACCGGTGTTTAGGACTTTGGATCTCAACGAAATCATCCTGGAAGTTATTGCGCTCCTCAAGAACGAGATGGATTTAAAAGGTGTTTCGCTGGTGATGGCGTTGGCTGAAGGGTTGCCGCCAGTCCGTGGTGACATCATCCAATTGCAGCAGGTGGCTCTTAATCTCATTTTGAATGGCGCTGAGGCCATGATGGACCTCGACCATGACTTCCGCAGAATAATCATATCAACCGAGAAGCACGATGAGCAAACCCTGGAGGTTTCCGTGCGGGACTCGGGAAGAGGGCTCTATGAGGACAACATTGATCAAATCTTTGATCCCTTCTATACTACTAAACCCCAGGGGATGGGGATGGGGCTTTCCATAAGCCGTTCAATCGTTGAGGCCCATGGTGGCCGGATGTGGTCTGCGAATAACCCTGATCGAGGTGCGACATTCTCATTTACGGTCCCGGTTTTTGAGCAGATGGATTAAGGGAAGCTTTCAAATAACAAAACACAATGACCAAGGATTTAGGTGTCAGGTGTCAGGTTTCAGGGGGGAAAAGCAGTGACCACGAAGAATTATATGGATGTGGAGGACCTTGAGGTCTATAAGAAATTGTGCCAGTTGCATATTGAGGTCTGTGACTTGACACACACCTGGCCCCAAGAAGAGAAGTACGAGCTGGGAAGCCAGGCAAGGCGCTCGTCAAACAGTGCACCCGCCCAACTCGCCGAGAAAAATGATGACCGGCATGTCCGTAACAAGATCGAAGGGATAAATCGCAGCAGGGGTGAAGCAGCTGAGACGATTCACCACCTGTTTATGGCAATACTCAAAGGATACCTCACAGAAAAGGTATATCTTGAGTTTAAGAGCCGCTACAGAGAGTGCATTCGCATGTTGAACGGACTGGAGAAAACATTGGAGCGGAAAATTCCAGAGCGAGAGCGTCGATGGCAGGTAACAGAGGAATCGACTGTGTATGGCTCAAAAGATCAACCGCGTTCTCAAGGCTGGCCCATTGATATTGGATAAGGTTTCAGTACTCAGTATTCAGGTTTCAACTTCTGTGTTTCTTCTTCCTGACACCTGAAACCTGACACCTGAAACCCTGAGATTTGGTATTTGGAATTTGGCGCTTTACTAAGTGCGGGGACAAAACATGCTAGAAGATGATCCCATCGTCTTCATCGTGGATGACGATGATTCTGTGCGTAGGGCGCTGGCCAGGTTGATCAAGTCCGTGGACCTCAATGTCGAAACATTTGCATCGGCTCACGATTTCTTGAAGCGCCAACCTCATAATGGTCCGGCGTGCCTGTTATTGGATATCAGGATGCCCGGGTTGAGCGGACTTGATTTGCAGGATGAATTGGTGGCGGCCGGACGTACTTTACCTATCATCTTCATAAGCGGACACGGCAGCATTCCCCTAAGCGTCCGGGCCATGAAAGCAGGGGCGGTGGATTTTATTGAAAAGCCTTTCGAAGACCAAACTCTTCTCGATGCGATTAATCAGTCCCTGAAAAAGGACAGGCAGGCAAAACTGGAACAGGCCGAAGTGGGAGAGATTCAACGACAAGTCGATTCTTTGACGCGAACGCGAGGTATTTGCTCTCGTCGTCAGTGGCAAGCTTAACAAACAGATTGCTTTTGAGCTGGGCACGAGCGAAAGGACGATAAAGGCTCACCGTGCTCGGGTCATGAAAAAGATGCAAGCTAGCTCTTTGGCGGATTTGATTCGGTTGGCCGAAAAGGTGGGTACCTACCCAGCATAAAGCTAGTTTTTTATTGTACCAAAGTACACCCTCCATTGCACCAAGATACAATTGAGAAGTCCTCACCCTTCCCGTATATCTTTTACATAGTGCAGCTATCCGAGCTCATCCAGCAAAAATCCGAAGAAAGCAGCGTGTGACTGATAAACGTGACATCACCATATTAGTAGTGGATGACGACGAGTCCGTCCGCCGCGCCTTAAAGAGGTTGATGCAGTCTGCCGGATTTAAGGTGGAGACATTCGGTTCAGCCAGGGAGTTCTTAAACACTGGTGCTACTAACCGACCCGGCATTATGGTGGTCGACGTGCGGCTGCCCGAGATGACCGGTCTCGAGTTGCAAAAACACCTGGCCGCATCGGGCGTCGAAATACCGGTCATATTCATCTCGGCCCACGAAGATTCCCAGGCAGTTGAAATGGCACTGGCGGCCGGGGCAGTAACCTTTTTGTACAAGCCATTTGATGATCACGATTTGCTTGCTGCCATTGATCGTGCCCTCGATCAGACTGCAAGCGAACGGGCAGATTAAATTCCTTTTTGGGATCTAACTAACGTTGTTTTAGTCATGTACCGTTAACAACTTTACAATACAGGAGGTGAGCCATGAGACGGATGAGACTGCGAACATTCATAGGCTTATGTGTGATTATTACGAGCCTGTGCACCATCCCCGTCGCCGGTGCGGCGGACACCAAGCCCAACATTGTTTTCATCATGGGCGATGACATCGGCATGTGGAATATCGGCGCCTATCACCGTGGCCTGATGGCCGGGCGGACCCCGCACATCGACAAGCTCGCGGCCGAAGGTGCCATCTTCACGGACTACTATGCGGAGGCGAGCTGCACGGCCGGCCGGGCCAACTTCATCACCGGTGAGTTACCGATCCGTACCGGACTGACCACGGTCGGCCAGGCCGGAGCGAAGATCGGCATACCGGCTCAGGCGGTCACCATAGCGACTGCCCTGAAAGAACTGGGCTACGCCACCGGGCAGTTCGGCAAGAACCACCTGGGAGACAGGAACGAGTATCTCCCCACCGTCCACGGGTTCGACGAATTCTTTGGCTATCTCTATCACCTCGATGCGATGGAGGACCCCTGGCACCCGAATTATCCAAAGGACCTGCTGGACAAGGTTGGGCCGCGTGACGTCCTGCACTGCTTTGCAACCGACAAAGACGACCCGACGGTTGATCCCCGCTGGGGCAAGGTGGGCAAACAGAAGATCATTGACGAGGGTCCGCTCCCACCCCATCCGACCCAGGGCGTCAAGCTGAACATGGAGACGGTCGATGATGTGATCCTCGAACATACCTTCAACTTCATGAAGAAGGCCCAGAAGGACAATAAACCGTTCTTCATCTGGCTCAACCCGACGCGGATGCACGTGTTCACCCACCTCGCGCCGAAGTACCAGAAGCTAAGGACCCCGGAAAACGCCTGGAGCCTGCAGGAAGCCGGCATGGCCCAGTTCGACGACATTATCGGCGACGTAATGAAACAACTCGACGAAATGGGTATCGCCGACAACACCATCGTCGCGGTCAGCACTGACAACGGCGCCGAGGGCTTCAGCTGGCCCGACGGGGGGACCACGCCGTTCAAGGGCTGGAAGGGCATGGGCACCGAGGGCGGCTTTCGTGTTCCCTTGGTCGTCCGCTGGCCGGGTAAGGTCCAGCCGAATCAGGTTATCAACGGAGTCATGTCCGGCCTGGACTGGTTTCCCACCTTCGTCGCAGCCGCAGGCTATCAGGGTGACATCGCGGCGGACCTGAAGAAGGGGAAGAAGCTCAACGGCAAGAAGTACAAGGTCCACCTGGATGGCTACAACCAGACTGACATGCTGACCAATGGAGGCAAGTCGGCTCGCAACGAGGTCTGGTATTTCACCGAGTCGACTCTGGCGGCTGCCCGGATCGGCGATTACAAGTACGTCTTCATCGATCAGCCCGATGGGTGGTTCGGCCCGAAAGTCAAACTGGACTGGCCGGGGATCTACAACCTGCGTCTCGACCCGTTCGAGAAGATGAACCTCGGGGAATCCCTATTCGCCGCAGACTGGTGGGCATTCGAGTTCTGGCGGTTTGTCTTCGTCCAGCAGGAGGTTGCCAAACTGGCCCAGACAGCGCTCGAGTTTCCGCCGATGCAGCCGGGTGCGAGCTTCAACCTCTCAGTCGTCAAGGAAAAGATCGAGAAGGCGATGGCCAACCGGGCCGGCAATTAATGGCTCAGACTGGATTGCCTGTCGGATCTTTCCTTTTCGCGGCAGGCCGCCCGAGGGCGGTGACTCTTCTGCGGGAGGTCCGTGTTCCTAGACAGTCCGGACTGCCCTTCAAATAGTGGATGAAGGAACTCATGACGTACAAGGAGTTTCCGGCGCTGCAGGCCCCTGCGAGCTACAACCTCGACCAGGTAATCGCCGCCATGCGGGACGCGAAGCACATCAGTCACGCGGGTGAGTGACGGTGTGAACGACCTGTAATGTAACGAAAGCGGATGCCCAACATAGGGCGTCCGCTTCGCCCATATTCTTCTCAAAAAATTGTATGAAACCGATGGTGACTTCATTGATTTTGATTTTCCTGCTCTCACTTTGGTGAGGACAAGAATCTTCAACAACGAGTGTCGAAAGAAATTGGACGTCTGAACTACAAAAATCCATGGCAGGTAATGAAAGGAACTAAAAATGAGAACATCATCAACAAGGACTTTTTTCTTAGGGGTTGTGGCGTTTGCCGTTGCCCTGGCCTTGACGGCCGTGCCGGCAGACGCTGCTGCTAAAAAGCCCAACATTCTTTTAATCGTATCCGACGATACCGGATGGGGTGACCTCGGCCCTTACGGCGGCGGGGAGGGGCGCGGCATGCCCACACCCAACTTCGACCGCATGGCTGGCGATGGGATGACGTTTTTCTCATTTTACGCCCAGCCGAGTTGCACGCCGGGCCGCGCGGCGATCCAGACCGGGCGCATACCCAACCGCAGCGGCATGACCACAGTGGCCTTCCAGGGCCAGGGCGGCGGCCTCCCTGCGGCGGAATGGACGCTGGCGTCGGTGCTCAAGCAGGCAGGCTACCAGACTTACTTCACCGGCAAGTGGCATCTGGGAGAGGCTGACTATGCGCTGCCCAATGCCCAGGGCTACGACATCATGGAGCACGTCTTCCTGTACCACCTCAACGCGTACACCTACGGCGACCCGAACTGGTTTCCCGACATGGACCCGAAGCTGCGGGCCATGTTTGATAAGGTGACCAAGGGCTCTCTGTCGGGCAAGGCGGGCGAGAAGGCGAAACAGGATTGGAAGGTCAACGGCGAGTATGTGGACACGCCGGAGAAGGGCGTCGTCGGTATCCCCTTCCTGGACAAGTATGTAGAGCAGTCGGGCTTAAAGTTCCTCGAGGAGGCGGCGAAGAACCCCAAGCAACCGTTCTTCATCAATATCAATTTCATGAAGAACCACCAGCCGAACCTCCCGGCGCCCGAATTCGAGCACAAGTCGCTCTCCAAGACCAAGTATGCCGATGCGGTGGTGGAACTGGACACGCGCGTCGGCCGCATCATGGACAAGCTGCGCAAGCTAGGCCTCGACAAGAATACGCTGGTCTTCTACACCGTCGACAATGGCGCCTGGCAGGACGTCTATCCCGATGCGGGATACACGCCCTTTCGCGGCACCAAAGGCACGGACCGTGAGGGGGGCAACCTGGTGCCGGCAATCGCCGTGTGGCCGGGCAAGATTAAGGGCGGTGTGCGCAACCACGACATTCTCGGCGGCCTCGACCTGATGGCCACCTTCGCTTCCGTGGCGGGCGTCAAACTGCCGGAGAAGGATCGCGAAGGCCAGCCGATCATTTTCGACAGTTACGACATGTCTCCCGTGTTGCTTGGCACCGGCAAGTGTGCCCGCGATTCGTGGTTCTACTTCACCGAGGACGAACTCACGCCCGGGGCGGCTCGCGTTGGCAACTACAAGGCGGTGTTCAACTTGCGCGGCGACGACGGACAGGCCACCGGCAGTCTCGCGGTGGACGCCAACCTTGGCTGGAAAGGCCCGGAAAAATACGTCGCCACGGTGCCGCAGATCTTCGATCTGTGGCAGGACCCGCAGGAGCGCTACGACCTTTTCATGAACAACTACACTGAGCGCACCTGGACGTTGGTCACCTTCAACCAGGCGATCACCGAATTGATGAAGACGTACATCAAGTATCCACCGCGAAAGCTGCAGAGTGAAGTCTACACAGGCCCGATCACCGTTACGCGGTACCAAAGATTCCAATGGGTCAGAGAACAATTGGAAAAGGAAGGTGTCAATCTCCCGCTGCCGACGGGGAATTGAACATTTTGCGGAAAAGCATACGAAGTCAGGGAAACCGAGCAGGCAGCTAACTTCGGCGTCGAGCGGACGGCCAACAGCGGAGTTGTGTTTGCTGTTGGGCGCCGCTCATGCCGAGCGTTAGCTGTATTGGAAGCACCAGGAAGGGACTAATACCATGAAAGTGAAACTCGCTTTACTTTACGTGCTAACTTTTGTCTTCGCGTCCATCTGCGGTAACCTGGCTATCGCCCAGGCCGCTGATGCGCTGCCCTCCTGGAACGACGGGCCGGCGAAGCAAGCAATCATCGAATTCGTGCAGGCGACCACAACGCCAGGGAGCCCGACGTTTGTGCCTGTCGCGAAGCGCATCGCCACCTTTGACAATGACGGAACGCTGTGGCCGTCGCATCCAATGTACACCCAACTCGCCTTTGCCCTGGACCGAATAAAAGCACTGGCGCCTCAGCACCCGGAGTGGAAGAGCAAACAGCCTTTCAAGGCGGTGCTCGACAATGACCTCAAAGCGCTGGCGGCGGCGGGCGAGAAAGGGCTGGTTGAACTGATCATGGCTTCGCACGCCGGTATGAGCACCGCCGAGTTCGAGAAGATCGTGACCGACTGGTTCAAGACGGCAAAACACCCGCGCTTCAAGCGACGCTACACCGAACTGGCCTATCAGCCCATGCTCGAACTTCTGGCGTATCTGCGGGCCAACGGCTTCAAGACCTATATTGTTTCCGGCGGCGGCATCGAGTTCATGCGGCCCATGACCGAGGCCGTGTACGGCATTCCGCCCGAGCAAGTGATCGGGTCGAGCATCGAGACCAAGTACGAGATCAAGGACGGCAAGCCGGTGCTGATGCGTCTGCCGAAGGTCTATTTCATCGACGACAAGGCCGGTAAGCCCGTCGGCATCAACATGTTCATCGGCAGGCGCCCGGTTGCGGCATTCGGCAATTCCGCCGGAGACCGCCAGATGCTCGAGTGGACCGGCGCGGGCAGCGGCTCGCGGCTGATGATGCTGGTGTTCCACGACGACGCCAAGCGTGAGTATGCCTATGGTCCCGCCAACGGGCTACCGGATACCAAGTTCGGCACCTTTCCCCAGTCATTGATGGAAGAGGCGAAGGAGAAGGGCTGGGTCGTCATCAGCATGAAGGACGACTGGAAGAGGATCTTTGCTTTCGATGAATAAGTCCTTCGGTACTTATGTGACCGCACGATACTGGAACAATCGAAAACCGAATGGATAAAGACCTGTTCATCGGACAATTTCCAGAACCTTGTCGGCCGCTGGATACGACCCGATAGCACTTACATTATTGGAATACGCCTATTGACTTTGCTCCGCAACTGCTGTTAAGGGCTGAGTCATTCCCTCCGCTTACGCTCGGTCTGCTGCTCTTGCAGGGCAGATGACCTTTGGCACTGAGGAGATGGCAGCCCGAGCTGCGGATGTGCCAGCCTTTGCCGTTCTACTCGGCTAAGGTTGTTTCTCTCAGGAGGCAAAGGCTGGCCACATACGCCGCTTCGGGAATATCCCAGCCCTCAAGTCCCATGCATGCGGATCTATAAGTATCAAATATCAACTCGGGAATAAAATAGATAAGGAGATTATTTTGTACTATCAGCATCCATATCGCGTCCTGAGGCAGGGGGGGATTTTGCTCATCCTGGTGATGGTTGTCTTCATGCTCGGCCCACTCACACCAGCGGCGGCAGAAGACAAAACTGATGAGGAGAGCGGCTGGGAATTCCAGGCGGCGCCCTACATGTGGTTTCTTTCCATGGATGGCAGTGTCACAGTGAAGGGGCAAAAATCGGATGCGGATCTTTCATTTTCAGACATCTGGGACGAGCTGAATATCGCCGGAATGGTAGAATTCGAAGGACGCAAAGACCGTTGGGGCTTCTTCGGGGATACAATCTACGCCAATCTCGGGAAGAACAAAAGTGCCGGGGGTATCCGCATTGATCCAAACGTAAACGTCTTGTGGGTTACTGCAGGAGGTTTCTACCGGCTGGGCACCTGGGACCTGACGGACAGGGTGAAAAATAAACCGCCGGCCGTAACCGTCGACATCCTCGCGGGAGCTCGCTACACCTATCTCGACGTCAGCCTCCGAATTGAAGATTTCCCAAATCAGAAAAAAGACAAGCAGTGGGTGGATCCGATCATCGGAACCCGAACCTTATTCGATCTTTCTGAGCGCTGGACCATATCGTTGCAGGGGAATATCGGAGGTTTCGGTGTGGGCTCCGATTTCACCTGGGGCGCGTTTGGTTTACTGGGCTACCGCTTCTCTCTGTTCAGTAAAGAAAACAACGCCCGGGTTGCTGCGGGTTATCGGGCCCTTTCCCAGGATTATACAGATGGCAAGGGCGACAATAAGTTCCAGTGGGACGAGATTATGTACGGGCCAGTCGCGGGGCTGGTTGTTCAGTTTTAAGCGTCACCAGCAGAGAAAAGGCCGTCAATAAGGTCGTCACCACTGCTAAGAAAGCTCATGAATGCTTTCTTTGCCGCCAAGGGATATGTCTTGGATCTGTACTTCGAGTCTATTAATTTCAGTATCTGCTAGGTATCTTGATTCCTATGGAGTGCCAATCAATTAAAATCTTTCCTTCTTATAAGCCGCTATACAGTACCCCCGTCAAGGCTGCTGTGCCAAGCGTGAGATGAGTCAAGAGATGTGCTTTAGAAAGGAGGCCAGTATGCACAGTTTCTACCGCGGCGTGTTCCTGTCTGTTCTGTGTATCCTTTTTGCTGCCGCTCCAGTGCAAACGAACGAATCAACCAACACTTCCGCCCCCAAGACACAATCTGGGGAAAATTTAGGCAAGATCAGCGCCAAGCTCGCAAACCCTCTCAACGAACTCTATGCGCTGAGCATGAGCTTCAATATGCCCCAGTTCTATGACGGCGACGCGAACACCGGTGACCCGGAACTCGGAGCCACCTTGCTTTTCCAGCCCATTCTGCCCATTCCCCTCTATGGAACCGGGGATGATGAAATGAGGCTGATGACACGACCCATCATTCCGTTCATTTTCAGCCAGCCGATCCCGAAGGGGTTTAACGACTTCGATGATGAAAGCGGTGTCGGTGACATTCAGCTTCCCTTGCTCTTCTCTGTTCCCGATCGAATTGCAGGGAACTTTATCCTGGGTGCGGGACCTGTCTGGCTCTTTCCTACTGCAACGGATGATGACTTGGGTCAGGACCAGTGGGCTCTCGGTCCGGCCGTCGTCCTTGGCTACAAGAACAAATTCGTCACGGCCGGGATCTTCCCGAACTACTTCTGGAAAATCGGATCCAGCGGTCAGGACAAGGACACGCCCGACATCAGCCAGGGGAGCATGCTCTATTTTCTCACATTCAACCTGCCAGATGCCTGGCAGATCGGGATGAATCCTACGATCACCTATAACCATAAGGCATCGTCGGGTAACAAATGGAACGTCCCCGTAGGGCTTTATGCCGGAAAGACGATTAAGATAGGCAATACTCCGGTCAACATCAAGGCGGGTCTCGAGTACTCGGTGGTTAGCCAGGACGACTTTGGACAGCGCGCCCAGTTCAGAATCCAGATTACTCCGGTGATTCCTTCCCTGATCCAGAATCCAATCTTTGGCAAATAAGGGAATGGGGGATGGGTAAGGATAAGTTCGAGTGGAACGGGGCCCCTGCACAGGCCAATCGTGGGACTGTTTATATAGTTTTAAAAGACACCAACAGTGGAGGCCTTCAAGAAAGTCTCACCACTGCCAAGAAAGCTAGTGTACTTCTCTTGCCGCCAAAAACGATATATTGAATCTCCACTTCGAGTCTAATAGTTTCAGTGTCTTCTGTCTATGTTGAGTCTGGTGCATCCAAGAAATATTCTGATTTCGCCTTTCATATTTACACTCGTTGGCTCAACAAAAATTCAAGTTTGAGCGTTATAATCGAAGGCTTATTGAAAACCTAGGGCCTCGGAGGAGGTAGCTTTTTCATGTAATCAGTTTCGCGGTGATCTAGACTAGGAGTGCTATCGTTTTTCCAGCAATTTATACAGCCTGCCGATATTGCGTAGGAGAAACTCCTATCCACCGCTTGAACGCTCTTGAAAAGGCACTGGATTCTGAGAAGCCCAATAAAAATGCAATTTCTGTCATGCTAGTGTCTTGGTCTCTTAAATACTTTTGGGCCAAATCCTGACGGATCTCATTTAAAAGAGTGTTGAAGGTCGTACCAGCACTCTGAAGTTGCCGTTGTAGATTGCGGGAACTCATATACAGTGTTTGAGCCACATTCTCATCGGTAATGTTGCCTGAAGGAAGCTGATCGACGATAACTGCTTTGACCTTCTCGGTGATGCGATCCTGATCTAGCTGGGCAAGATACTCAATCATTACCTGATCATTGAGTTCAGCAAGTTGAGGATTTGAACCTGGCAGACTCTTATCAACAGCTTCAGTTGGTAATGTCAGAGTGTTCGCGGGAGCTTCAAAAACAACTGGAGAGCGGAAATACTCATAGAACTTCGCAGAACAAGAAGGCTTTAGATGGGTAAATGCTACTGATACCGGTGCCAGGTCCTCTATGTAGTTCGTACGACACATACTCATGGTAACAGCCATGATGGCATCGTTTCGGGCAGGGATATCACGCTTTTCATTGCTGAAAATGAGAGTGAAAGTCAGTCCCTCTTCCGTTTCTATTAATTCGATGAATCGTTCATCAGAAAGAAAACGATGATAGCGGTCCACTCTCTCGAGGGCTGTCCGCAAGGTGTTGCTTGCAAGCATAGCGTAGCCTAAGGCGCCGAAATTAGAAGGATGCCAATACTCAGCTGCTTTAAGACCGAAACAGGGATCATCAATAATCTCAGAGGCTTTGCGCCATAGATTATCGATACTATCCAGCCTATATCTCCCTTCAGGCCGTTTCATCAACTCAGGGTTCAGGCCCGTCTTCCTAAACAGAAGCTCTGGATCAATTCCGTAAGATTTCAGTATATTCCACGCCCCCATCAGGAGACTGGCGTTATTCGTAGCGAACATTCTCTAGATTCCTCTCTTTGGCTAATGCCCCAAATTGGAAATTAGTCTTGTTTTTCCTTTATCAAATTTGACGCGATGAGTCAAAAGATCGGCGCTCAGGGTCAAGCACTTAATATCTCTTCGACTTATGTTTTCTATAAAATCACCAGTAAAGTAAAAGGGATGATAAGGGTAGTTTAGCCGAAAGTTACTTATTGGCTGCTTTTGCAAGATCCAGAAAGTGAGTGGGTGTCGGGGATTACCCAGAGAGAAGATCAAGACTGGAGGCACATTGTGGAAAAAATCAGAGAACCCGAAGATTGCAAGCATTACCCATTATGTAAGCATCTACAATCGAGGACTCGTGATATACCCACCGTTCTCTTGCTGATAGCGATGCAAATCGAGGCCGATTCGGTCTGCTGCGAATGCGATGATTTTGAACCAGATGAAGGGTCAAAGACGCCGTAGAAAATCCGCTTCTCCTTGAAAGCGAAAGGAGAAGACAAGGGTCGTTTGGAGGGGTGGCAATGAAACCAATCAGCAGCCGTGGCTGCCCCTATGATACATGGTTGATTCTCATTCAAGCACGGGGGGGAATATAATGGAATTATTGAGATATTTGCTCGTCTTTATCCTAGGTGGATCACTTGGCGTTCTATTCGGCTGTATTTTCGCTTCCGGGGGAGATAGAGAACGGAGCGCTGAACTTGCTCGAGTCCACAAGGTAGACAAAACTTCCATGAATCAGAGCCTTCGCACCGGAACAAATGGGAAAAAATGCTCTTCAACCTATAACCTCATCGAGAAGACTAACTAGTGTCCATCCGGAGACTCGGTTTTCGGTTGTCATTCTGAGGAGTCCCGCTAACAGCGGGACGACGAAGAATCTCTTGGCTATTGGCTTTCCGGGAAATTCTTCGCGGAGTTTATCCCTTCGACAGGCTCAGGGCAGGCTCTGAGTTAACCGAAGGGCTCAGAATGACAATGTTGAGTTTCCGGATAGACACTAAGTAAATCAGAGGGAGCAAATAGAACCTGAAAGATCTAATAATTCGCCCAATGGAGAGGGTAAAAACCTTACCGCCGAGCAGACAAAAATAGTTGCGCAAATTGGGGTAGGAGCTCCAAGTGCTCTCTATGCACGGTTAGAAAGGACTCCTGCGGATTTGAGTCTGGGTGGTGCCTTCATAAAAATTGAAGACTACCATTTTTTTCCAGGATGATTATATTTGCTCGGTCTCTGAGGTTAGAATAAGTTCCTTATAACCAGGCAATGAAAAGTTTAAAATGGTTCTCCTTGCTGTGACAATACAAACAAACGGCGGCTAAAGCCGCTTAAAATCAAGTGCTTTTGGAAACAAATATGGAAAGGCAAAAGTCTCCCGACATAAAGGGCCTCCGACATTTACGTAGAATTAAGTGGTACTGGATTACCCTCCCTACCCTTTCCCTACTGGCAGCGGCCATACTCATATCCTTGCCATACGGAATCGAATATGCAGCCGAGCGGTGGTTATTGTCACACGGACTCGAGGTTGCCAGGGTGGAAGACGTGGACTTTAACCCCTTCACCGGCACCCTGGTGTTGCACGACTTACAGGCAAAGATAGGCGAATCCCAAGTTCTTCACATCCCGGAAGCCAGCATGCGATTCCACTGGCGACCAATTTTTAACAAAAGGGCTCTTATAGAAAAGCTCAGCATTAAGGATACCACTGTAATTGTCGATCATGATGAGAGAGGGCATTGGCGCATTGGCGGTCTGGCCCTGGCGGCGGCGGAAACGGTTGCCGAGCAGCCAAGGGACTCAACCTGGGGATTCAGTCTGAACCAGATTGAAATCCTCAACAGCCGGGTTGAGCACGTGTTGGGCGCTAAGAAAGTGAAGCTCAGCATAGAGAAAGCTACCATGAGCAGGCTGAGAAGTTGGGACAAAGAACAAGCAGCCCGTCTGGATTTTGAGGGAAGAATCAACGAGGCAAAGTTAAGAGTCCAAGTAGACTTCTTACCCTTCGCCAGCCTGCCAAGGGTAAGGGGAAATGTGGAGTTGGAACCGCTTTCGTTGGAGGATTTCGCCGAACTGGCTTCCCCTTACCTGAGTGGATCAAGGGCTCTACTCAGCATCAATAGCAGCCTTGAGGTGAAAAAAGAGAATGATAGGGACATAAGTTTTTCGCAGGATGGCACAATTTCTCTTGGGAAAATAAAAGTTCCCCAGCAAGGTTTCGATCTAGCAGGCCGAGAGCTGGAGTGGGACGGAGCTTTGCGGATTCAGAGATCTGGTATGAGCACCCAAGGGAAATTAAAGGGTGCTGATCTATCTGTTAACTTATCAGTGATGGGGTTGGATCTGAAGGTGGGTGAGATCGTCTGGGCGGGCCAGGCGACTCATGGCAAGGAGAATCAACCTGGGTTGTTGCAAGTGGCTGGCGATTTGGGCTTGCGCCAGGTAAATATGGATGATCCCAAGCGAAAGTTAAGATTGGTTGGCATGGGTGAGCTTAACTTTAGAAAAATCTCCACCCGAGATGCCAAGCAAATCAAGCTGCCAGAAGTGCAGGTTGAACAGCTGGATTTCATCCAGCCCTTGAAGGATAATCAGCAAGCAACCGCTGACTCTTCCCTGTTTACCGCTTCCAGGGCAACGGTCCAAAACATGGAGCTGGCAGAAGGCCGGGAGATTGCCATTGAGTCATTAGAGCTATCAGGAATCAACTCCTTTCTCCGTCGCGATTCCCAGGGCAAATGGCAACCGCTTGCCGGGCTGCTTCTGCCAGTCAAGGAAGGGAAAAGGAGCGATACAGGTAAAGGGCAAAGAGCTTTTATGGTCAAAATCGGCCAGGTAAAGCTTGCTGACCAGGGGAAGTTCCGTCTCGAAGACAAAAGTGTATCGCCACCTTTTAAAACCACCGTGACCATAAGTGAAGCGACCCTTACCGGACTGGACTCCGGCAAGCCTGAGCAGTCCAGCACTATGAGCCTGGTTGGCAAGATAGACGACTATGCGGATGTGTCAATTCAGGGAACGGTAACACCCTTCACCGAGCGTCTGGGATTCGATCTTGTTGCCAACATAGATGATTTCGACCTGCCAGGTCTGTCACCCTATTTGGTTCAACTGATCGGCTACAAAGTAAAAACTGGGCATCTTGATGCGGACATTGAGTTACGGAGCCTCCAGGGAAACCTTGAGGGAAAAAGTAAATTAAAAATCAGCGATGCGGAAGTCGCCCCGGCTGATGCTGAGGTTATGGAACGATTCGAACGGCGGATAGTAAAAACAGAATCAAGCTGAAAGTACCCATAACGGGTGACGTTACTGACCCACAATTTAATTTCACTGATGCCTTTAACCAGGCTTTAGTCAAAGGAATGACCAAGGCTGCGGTGAGCTACCTGAAATACATCTTTCAGCCCTACGGCACCATGATGACAGTTGTTGAGCTGGCCGTCGTAGCCGGGAAAAAGATTACCGCTCTGCGTCTGGATCCGGTATTTTTCGATCCTGGCTCAGATACAATCTCCGATAGTGCCATATCTTACCTGGAGCGGGTAGCGGAGTTGATGAAGACGCGACCTGAAATCCGGATCAAAGTTTGTGGCCTGGCCACTGAAGCAGACAAAAGCGAGGGAAAGAAAAGTTCAGGAAATGAGGGGCCAGTTCAGCCTACTGCTGTCGAAACAAGCTCAAATGCAGCTGAAATCGAACCATATCCGGAAAAGCTGAAGCCTTTGACGCAAGACGATAGACTGGGAAGCCTGGCGAAACAGCGTGCTGCAGGGATCAAGGAATATCTGGTGAAGAATCATGGGATCGAAGATGATCGTCTCATGGTATGTCTTTCCGAGTACGACGGGAGAGAAAAAGCCACTCCCAGGGTTGAACTCTTGGTCCCGTGATCAAGGACAGCTCAGATCCTTTGAGTGCCAAGATCAAAGAAAAACAGTCTGACGAAAAAGTGCTTGATTCAAGTCCAAAGTGGTAAATCAGTAGGGTGAATACGTTAATTTAACTCGGTCCAGAAAAGAACACCTCCCACATCTCCCAAAGACCAAGACCGAGCTCAGGCTCAACTTCTCTTTTGCCAACTCTCCATTCAAATCAGAATCTCTCAGCATTTTTTACCCAAAAGTTGCCGTACCAGAAATGGGTAAAAATGCTGGAATACTGGCGGCGCTTTTTCAACTGATTGACTGGCCATTGCCCCTGTGCTAGTAAAAGAGGCCGGGAATGATGCTCTTGCTATGATGTACCCACTGAGGAAGTTGTTCTTGCCAGCAAGTTTTTATACTTTCTGGAGTATTGGAGTGTTGGAGTATTGGAGTAATGCAAAGATTTAAGATCTGAAATGTTTTTCGCTAGCATTACTCCACCGCATCAGCCCAACGCTGAACAAGCGGTTTACTGCCACTCGCCTAGGTTACAACTTCGTTCTAGACCCAGGAGTCCACAGATGATCGATCTTCGCAGTGATACGGTGACAAAACCTACCGAAGCAATGAGGGAGGCCATGGCCACGGCCGAGGTAGGGGACGATGTTCTGGGTGAAGATCCTACGATTAACCGATTGCAGGACAGAATAGCTTCACTCCTGGGCAAGGAGGCTGGTCTTTTTGTGCCCTCCGGCACCATGGCAAACCAGGTGGCTATCAAGAGCCACATTCAACCCGGGGATGAGATCATAATTGATCAGAATGCTCATATATTCTATTACGAGTGCGGTGCAGCGGCAGTTATCTCCGGTGGCCAGTTCCGCTGTTTGGGAGGAGAACATGGTATTCTCTCAGCTGAAATCATCCGGCATGCCGTTCGTCCACCGGATATCCACCAACCACCCACCCGCCTGATCTGTTTGGAAAACAGCCACAACCGTGGTGGGGGCAGCATTTATACTTTAGACAACCTGGCCGGTATTGGCCGGCTGGCGGCAGAACATGACATTAGAGTGCACCTGGATGGTGCCAGACTGTTCAACGCCGCTCTGGCGGCCAAGACCACAGCAAAAGACCTCGCCCGCCAGACGGATTCTGTGTGTGTCGCCTTTTCCAAAGGTTTGGGGGCACCGGCCGGCTCGGTTCTTTGCGGCTCGGCGCCATTCATCGAAAAAGCCATCCGCTTCCGAAAAATGCTTGGGGGTGGGATGAGGCAGGTTGGTATCCTGGCAGCCGCCTGTCTTTATGGACTAGATAACAATGTGGAACGTCTGGAGGTGGATCACCAGAACGCCAAAAGATTGGCCCATGGCCTCGCGGGGATGGATGGAATTAGGATTGATCCTGAACAAGTGGTAACCAACATCGTCCTCTTCGATGTGGGCTCCACTTCTATGGATGCAGATACCTTCGCCGAGAGATTGGCCCCTGCGGGAGTCCTTCTCATTCCATTCGGTCCCACCACCCTTCGCGCCGTAACTCATCTGGACGTCACTACTGCAGATATCGACGCTGCACTTGAGATTATTCAACAATTTCTGAAAAAACTTTAGCCGGTCAGACCGCAAAATCGGCTTAACCGGCCAGACCGGCGGAGCCCACCATGCAGCGAATTGTAACTTTGCTGACTGATTTTGGCAGGCGCGATCACTATGTGGCTGCGGTTAAAGGGGTACTGTTGACCATCAACCCCAGCCTCTCTTTGGTTGATATCAGCCACGAAATAAGGCCGCAAAATATTGGCGAGGGAGCCTTTGTCCTCGGTTCGGCCTTCAAGTATTTCCCGGAGGGCACAATCCATCTGGCAGTAGTCGATCCCGGAGTGGGGGGCAAACGTCAGGGTGTGGCCGCTGCTGCTGCAGGACATCTCTTTGTCGGTCCAGACAACGGTCTCTTCGACTGGGCTTTTTCCTTTGAGCCGCCCCGCCAGGTGGTAGCCTTGGAAAACCCCGCTTATAGGTTACCTCAGCCGAGTTCGGTATTTCACGGCCGTGACATCTTCGCCCCAGCAGCCGGACATTTATCCACTGGCTTAGCCCTGGAAAAGCTGGGCCCACCGGTCACCTACCAAAGGCGTCTACCAGATCGACTAGTCTTCCGAGAACAGAAGGAACTGCAAGGGCAAGTCATTCACATAGATCGTTTTGGCAACCTCATTTCCAATATTGAAATTCCGCCTTCGGCGGGAGGCAGACAACTGCAAGGTCTGCAGGTTTTCCTTGGCTCCCTCCAGCTGCTGGTCGGCCCCAGCACCTACGAGGAAGGCCCACCGCTGAGACCTTTCGCTCTCATAGGAAGCAGTAGTCTCTTGGAAGTCTCGGTGCGCAACGGCAGCGCTCAGGAAATCACTGGTTGCTCTGTAGGCACATCGGTCCTGGTTCGCAGGCAGGAGTAGCCCCTTGAGGTAAGCACATGGAGAAAAAAAGGCTTATTGAAGAACTGCAGCAGGCGGATTTATTTTCGAGACTTGAAACCGCTGAGCTGGACAACCTGGCAACGATAGCACGGCCCCGCCGCTTAGACAACGGCGACATACTCTTCTCTGCCGGTGATCGCGCCAAGGGGTTCTATGTTCTCCTGGAGGGGAAGATAAAACTTTACAAGATTTCTCCCGATGGCAAGGAATACATCCTACGCGTGGTGAGCAGCGGGCAAACATTTGCCGAAGCTGCGGCTTTTTCCCATCTCTCTTACCCGGTGTTCGCCGAAAGCATGGGTCAATGCCGACTGGTCTACTTTGACGCCGGTGATTTCCGCAACCTAATCAAGAAAAGCCCTCAACTCGCCCTCAATATGATAGCCACCATGGCTTTGCTTCTGCAATCCCTCAACCAGAAGATCGAGGACCTTTCCCTGCGCGAGGTGGCCGCCCGACTTTGTCGCCATCTGTTGTCTCGAGCCCGAAGGCAGCGGGGTGAGGCGAAAGACGGCACTACTTTTCAACTTGAGACCACCAAGAGTGCCCTGGCCGCAAGCCTTGGGACCATCAGCGAGACTCTCTCTCGCACCTTCAAAAAACTCCAGCAGCACGGAATTGTGCAAGTGGATGGCGCCATGGTGACCTTGCTCGACTGCAACCAGCTAGAGCAAATTGCCGACGGGGACATTAAGCTCTAGCAGGTCGTCAGTTGTCAGTCGCCCGTTGTCCGTTGCCAAGCAAGGCAGGGACATGGAGCAAAGATTAGAATTGCGGATTTCGGATTTCGGATTGCGGATTTCGAGATTGTAAATCCGTACCTGCTGTCCGCTGCCTGCTGCAAGCTGCCAGCTGTATTTTTCTGTGCCCTATGCGTTTTCTTGCAACGGACCACGGACAACCGACTACGGACCTTTAGGTTCTTTACAACCTCATTGATCGTGGTTAACTTTCGCAAAACAAGAAAAAAAGCTTCCAAGGCTCCAGGAATAACAAGCACTAACGACCACCTGCTGGAAGTTTACAAATTGGAGGACATGATGACCATAGTTTTGGAAAGATACAGTACGGCGACTGTCAGAGAGTTGCTGATTCCTCTACAATCAACTCCCTTTGCCCATGGATTTTATCCGGATAGTGAAACTACTGGCCATTCGGAGTCGAAATCGCCGGAGCTTACCAGCACCTGGGAGGAGAGGGCAAACAAAAAGCCCTCTAACGGAGATGAGGAGCATGAGCTTCGTCAGCTCATGGAAGATATTAAGCGCTATATTCGCAGCATTGATATTGGTAATCTGTAACTAGGAAAATCATTGCAAGTCGACTGGCAACCCTCTCTTTATTTAACCCGGATATTCCATGAATTATTGAAGCGAGACCGCGAAGATGGGCGTGCCACCTGGCAATCGTCCCGCGCTACCGCGGGATTGGTCCCGAGGCGTACCTGAATGGTACGTCGCAGGGCCCGACACCCGAGGACGCCAGGAAGGAGTGCCAAATCTGCGGTCGCAGTCACGCCGAGGCGTGCATTCATGAAATATCCGGGTTAAGGGAGGGTTTTTACTCTGCGTGGACGGAGTTGTTCTTCTTCACCAATGCCTCTTGTAGTTGTCTCCGGACAAAACGTTCATTTGTGGTGATTGGACCGGAGCTCAGCCCGCTCTGCTTCAGGAAAAAGCTGAGCTCGGCCAATACCGGCAAGGAGGCAGCCTCTCGTACATCCCGGTCAGTGGATTGGCACAGCTTATCTGATGAACCGCAAAAGATCATCTGCCCGCCCTCAATTACAGCCACCTTCTCCACCCAATCCAAAAATAATTCGAGCTCATGAGCTATAATAAGTAAAGTCCGATTGTGGTTGGCCCACTCTTGTAGGAGAGAGCTCAACCGTTTTCGTTCACTGGCATTTAATCCCGCCAAGGGTTCGTCGAGAATTAAAACTCGCGGTTCCATAACCAGCAGGCTTGCCAAGGCAACCTTTCGTTGTTGACCCGAACTCAAGGATTTTGGCGAACGTCTGGCTAGGTCCTCTAGGGGAAAGGCGAGATTTTCGGCAACAAAGCTCAACCGGTTGGTGATTTCCCCTCCAGCCAAACCTAAGCCCACTCGAAGTCCCCAACTGAGCTCATCCCAAACAGTGTTGCCAAAGAACTGACGTTCCGGGTATTGACACGCCAGTACGATTCCCTCCGTGGCAGATGAAGGTCCATCTTTGTTAGCATGGAGATCCACTCCATTAAATTTAACGGTTCCCTGGGTGGGCTTCACTAACCCTGCCAATATTCGAGCTAGAGTTGTCTTGCCACTACCGCTGGGTCCCGTCAGCAGAACGACCTCCCCTGGGGCCAAGTTCAATGCGACTCCGCTGAGCACCTGACGACTAAAAGGAGTTCCTCCATAGAACGTGTGGCAGATGTCTGTCCCTTGCAGCATAAATCAGTCCGTTACCTTGTAAACGAGATCGTTCTCCCTAACTCGCTCTTTAACCTGGACACCAATCAGTTGGCCCTTTACTGCCTTATCAATAGTTTGTTTCTCCTCTTGGATGCTGTTCACCTCCTGCTTGAAATCGGTTGTGTGTCCCTTGAACCAGACCACATCACCAATCTGCAACTCCCCTTCTGTGACCTCAATAGCCGCTACGTTTAGTTTGGCAAAATAATTCTTAACCACTCCCACCTTGATGTCTACCATTAGCCTCACCTCCCTTTTTCCTTGGAGCAATGCAGTAAGGAGAATTTCTGATTTGGGAATGCGGATTGCGGATTGTTGACTTCGAATTGGCATTTCTAATTTGCAATTTGTTCTTTTCAATCCGAAATCCGAAATCCGAAATCCCCAGTCGAGTCACTCCGCCTTATTATCTTTCCTGTGTTCTGAAACTGTCAAGACCTCTAACAGTTCTTCCAGACTGGCCAATTTACCCGGTTCTGCGAGCCCGCTTCTGCTAAGCATCTCACCTAACTGGACGATGGCGGGCACTTCCAGTCCCAGTCGTTCAATAAGCTCCTCTTCCTGTAAGAAATGGTATGGGAAGCCATCAAATACCACTTTGCCCCTTTCCAGGGCAATTAGTCTCTGCGCCATGACGGCCTCCTCCAGCAGGTGCGTGGTATGCATCATAGTGCAGGAAGCCTTTCGATGAATAGTTTGCAGCAGGCTCAATATTTCCCCGCGACTACGGCCGCCAACCATTGAGAGAGGATCGTCCAGCAAGAGACAGCTCTTCCCCTGCGCCAAGGCGCCTGCAAGAATTAGCCGCTGTTGCTCACCTCCCGAGAGATGGTGACTGAAGTCCCTTGCCCGTTGCCAGAGACCAACCCATCTCAAAGCTTCCTCCACACGAGTACTGATGATTTTCGGGGCCAACCCCATGTTTTCGAGGGCGAAGGCCACATCCTCAGCTACCACTGGCGAAACGATCTGATTCTCAGGGTTGGCAAAAACACAGGCGGCAAAATGGTTCAGTGCTCCAGGTGTAAGAACAGTGGAGTTCGTCCTAATTTTCCCGGTTTGGGGCCGAAGAAGTCCCTTGATCAACTTCAGGAGGGTGGTCTTGCCGGCGCCTGAAGGACCTACCACTGCAACCCATTGGCCGGCTGGAATTGTTAAACTGAAATCAGCAAATAGAGGATCTTCCCCTGGAGCGCCGTAGAAGAAGGTGATCTTATCGAGTTCAATACTTCCCATGCGGCAAGAATACTCTGATTTCTGGCAGATTCAAGAAATTTCCTTTCAGGGCATCTCATATTACTCCAGCGGAAACCTAATTAGTGTCCATTCGGATTCAAGACTTCGTCATTCCTTCATCTGGAAATCCACTGGAGTGATGGAGTAGAGGAGTAATGGAGTAATGATTATTAACGTAGAAATTCGAGCTTTGCCTCTTCCCAACACTCCAAAACTCCAATACTCCAGTACTCCAAAACCGCTCGTCAGCTTGACTCGCAAAGCGACAGAAATGTGTCCCGACCCAAAGGACCGGTCTTCCTAGTTTCGAACGAACTGGTTTGGCACGCACCTTGAATGTAATTGATCAGTTTTTTTATTTAGTGATAATTTAGCCGTTGATGTACAGGATAGCCAGGGAATACAGACATGGTTGACACCATGAATTTTAGGAAAGGAGCCACTATTATCCACGAAGGAACTACTGGTTCCTACGCATATCTTATACTCTCTGGCTCGGTTGAGGTGTCCAAACAAGTCGGAGAAGAAAAGCTTGTTCTGTCCAGACTAGCAAAGGGTAATATTTTCGGAGAGATGAGCCTGGTTGATGACAAACCCCGGTCCGCCACCATTGTCGCCCTTGAAGATACTGAGGTAAGAGTGATAACCCGTGACCGTTTTGAGTCCATGTTAGAGCAGAACCCTCGTGCCGTGATCCCTCTGCTCAAACAGGTTTTTCAGCGTGTCAGGTATTTGAACCAAATGGTGACGGCTTTTTGCGGCCAGGCCAGCACCGGGACTGTAGAACTTGCAAGTCAACCTCTGCAATTGAAGGCAGTGACCGGAGAGGCCGAGCTGGCCATACAAGGTAAAGAAATAGACATCACCAAGATTCCATTTCAGATTGGCAGACTTTCCAAGGCTAGTGTTTTTGGCTCCAATGATTTGGATATTCAAGATACAGAACCTTACCGGGTGTCAAGGTGCCATTGCTTGGTAACCATCGTGGATAACGAATATTATGTAATTGATACAGTTAGCAGCCGCGGGACATCAGTTGATGGCAAAATGATTGGCGGCCGTGAAGAACTAAAACGAGTATTACTGGAAAGGGGCAAACACCGTATTAGCCTCGGCGGCGAAGGATCTCCCTACGTTTTCGATCTTGTAGTTCCTTAACCCCCAGCCTCCCGCACTGCCCTTGCAATAACCATGAGAATTTTGGAATACAACGGTTGTGCGTCTTGACAGGATTATTCATCATCCTTATTTTTGCCCAAGCCAGAAATAATTTCACCACAATTCCAATCCATGTATTGGTATCCATCCGGAGACGACTCAGGGTAATTCTGGGTATGAATAGATTTCTAAGGAGGGGTAATGGTAAAGTTGATAAAATCAGGTTCTGTCAGCGAAGAACTCGAGCGCATGAGGCGAGAGATGGAGCGCATCTGGGATCGATTCTCCAGTGAGCTCTCAACTTCAGCCCTTGAGAGGGACTGGACGCCGTCTCTAGACCTGCTGGAAACCCCGGACAGCCTGGTGGCTGAAGTGGAAGTCCCTGGAATCAATCCTGATGAAATTAATATCTCGGTCACTCCTGATTTGCTCATCGTAACCGGTGAAAAAAAGCAGGAAACCGGAGGACAAAAGAAGAACTACCACGTTATGGAGCGCACCTACGGTAGGTTCAACAGGTCAATTCCCTTGCCAACTGCGGTGAGTCCTGATCGGGTGGACGCCCGCTACAAAGATGGGATCTTGAGAATCACCATGGTGAAGAGCAAAACAAGCAAAGGTAAACGAATAGAGGTAAAAAAAGCGTAGTGTGGGCCGTTAACGCTTTGCCTCTTTTCGAAGGGTACCCGCCTGCAGTTATGGAGTAACGGAGTGATGGCGCCACTCGATTGCTGATTTGGGAATGCGGAATGCGGATTGTGAACTTCAACTTGAAGTTTCAGATTACTTGTTTTTCTAAATCCGAAATCCAAAATCCGAAATCCGAAATTAACTCCGCTCCAACACTCCAGGGGCAAAAAAATGCGAATTAGGGTGAATGCCCTCAGTGTAGAATCTGACTGAGAAATAGTTTGGTCCGCTCGTGTTGCGGGTTGTCAAAAAAATCTTCCGGGGCGTTTTCCTCTAGAATTTCACCCTCGTCCATAAAAAGCACCCTGTGGGCCGCGCTCTTGGCAAAACCCATTTCGTGGGAGACCACGAGCATGGTCATACCCTCCCTTGCCAAGTCGATCATAACGTCCAGAACTTCCTTGATCATCTCAGGATCCAGGGCAGAGGTAGGCTCGTCGAACAACATTACCTTCGGTCTCATGCACAAACTGCGGGCAATAGCCACCCGCTGCTGCTGCCCCCCTGAAAGCTGCCCCGGATACTTTCTGGCCTGATCAGCGATGTGCACCTTCTCCAGGAAAAACATGGCGGTTTCTTCTGCCTCAGCTTTCGGGGTTTTTCTTACCCATACCGGTCCCAGGGTAAGGTTTTCCAGGATTGTCAGGTGGGGGAAAAGGTTGAAGTGTTGAAATACCATGCCCACCTCTTCACGGATCTTCTCTATATTCTTCAAGTCATTGGTTAGTTCGATACCATCGACGATAATCCGGCCCCGTTGATGTTCCTCCAATCGGTTAATACAGCGGATCAAAGTTGACTTGCCGGAACCCGAGGGGCCGCAAATAATGATGCGCTCTCCCCTGTGGACCGTCAGGTTTATATTCTTGAGAACATGAAAGTCGTCAAACCACTTGTGCATAGCGATGATCTCAATTACAGGATCACTCTGTAGCTTCACATCATTCTTGTTCGGCAATTCATTGGCCATATTTATCTCTCTTATTTAATCCCAGCCAATATCCAGCATCCCAAGCATCAAATCTCAAGATGTCAAGTGTCAGGAGCCAGACGATTATAAATTTCGAAATTCGAATTTCGAAATGTGGACTCCATGCCCCATGCCGAATCCAGCCTCCGGAATCAATTCCCCCTATACAACTCTCGCTCCAGGCGGCGGCTGTAACTGGACATGGAAAAACAGCCGGCAAAATAAATCAAAGCAATGAAAATATAGGCCTCCACGCTAAATCCCATCCATCTTGGATCAGAAAGGGTGGATTGGGTGGTCTTGAGGAGATCGTAGAGCCCTATGATCACCACCAGGGATGTATCTTTGAAAGCAGAAATAAGAATACCGACTGATGGTGGAATTACAATCTTCAATGCCTGCGGCAAAATGATCAAGCGCATCTTCTGATAATAATTCAGTCCCAACGACTCGGCCGCTTCATACTGCCCCCGGCCTATGGCCTGCAGGCCACCCCTGACAACTTCTGCTATGTAGGCTGCGGTAAACAGAATAATGGCCACTTGCGCCCGGAGAATGTTGTTTATGGTTATCCCTTCCGGCAAGAACAGGGGAAACATAACCGAGGACATGAATAAGAGACTGATCAAGGGTACCCCGCGAATTGTCTCTATATAGACAATAGAGAGGGACTTTATGGCAGGCATCCTTGACTGCCGTCCCAGGGCCAGAAGAACTCCCAGGGGATAGGCGGCCGTCAGCCCGAAAACTGAAAGCAACAAGGTAAGCGGTAACCCGCTCCATTTGGTGCTTTCCACTGGTGGCAAGCCGAATAAGCCACCTTTCAGGAGCAGACCCATGACAAAGAGGCCGATGAGCCACAGATAGCCCAGCCATTTCTTCCAGTAGCTCCTGTTGCGGCTGACGAAAAGAAGAGTAAACAAGATTATCATGGCCAGCAAGGGACGCCACTGCCACTCGTATGGAAAGAAGCCAAAGATGATGAAGCGCAAGTTCTTGGTCACCACGGACCAGCAGGCGCCGCCGGCTGCCCTGCATGCAGCCCCAGTGGTGTTCCAACTGCTGTCGATGAAGGCCCAGCGAATCAATCCGGGCACTATCTTCCACAAAAAATAGATGGTGACAACGGTCAACAAGGAGTTGAACACCGAGCTAAACAGATTAGCCCTCATCCATCCTATAACCCCTACTCGGGTAACCGGCGGCTTCATTGCTGTGGTCTCGCGAGCTTCTTGCATGAGGGTTCTATCTCTCCACCAATGCTACTCTCTTGTTATACCAGTTCATCAAGGCCGAGGTGCTCAGACTAAAGAAGAGATACACCACCATGATCATACCCACACCTTCAATCGCCTGCCCCGTCTGGTTGATAGTGGTGTTGGCCACGGCAACGAAGTCTGGGAAGCCTATGGCAATGGCTAAGGTGCTGTTCTTGGTGAGATTCAACATCTGACTGGTGAGTGGTGGAATGATCACTCTGAGGGCCTGAGGTAGGATGACAAGCCGCAAGACTTGGCCGGGCCTCAACCCCAGAGACATGGCTGCTTCCACCTGACCACGACTTATGGCTTGGATGCCGGCGCGGACTATCTCAGCCACGAAGGCGGCGGTGTAGAGAACCAACCCCAATAAAAGGGCGGCGAACTCGGGGCTTAGAGTGATGCCTCCCTCGAAATTGAAGCCCACCAGTCTGGGAGCGTTCAATTTCACAGGCGCTCCCCCCACTAACCAGGTGGCAAGGGGCAGTAACAGGAGAATAGCCAGGGAGACTGGAAACAGTGGAAAAAACTGTCCTGTCTCTTCTTGTCTCTTGTTCGCCCATCGCCGCAGCACCCACACTGCCAGACAGCCTGCCACAAAGGCAAAGGCCATGTAACCATACACCGGGTGCGCTTGAGGAACGGTAAAAACCATTCCACGATTACACAAATACACCCCGCTCATTGGGTTAAAAGCCTGTCGGGGAGGGGGAAAGGTGTCGTAAAAGACAGCATACCAGAAAACCAGTTGCAGAAGCACCGGTATGTCCTGCATGACTTCAATGTATATTCCCGCCAGTTTGGCCACCAGCCAGTTTCTTGACAAACGGGCGATGCCGACGAAGGTGCCGAAAAAAACCGTCAGTACAATACCAATGAAGGAGACCTTTATGGTGTTGAGGACACCGACCAGCAGTGCGCGAGCGTAAGTGTCCGCCGCTGAGTAGGGGATAGGGGATTCACCAATTTCGAAGGACGCCTGTTTGCTGAGGAAGCCAAATCCAGTTGCTATATTCTGTCTTTCGAGGTTTGCCTGGGTATTGGTAAAAAGATAGTAGGCCACCAATCCAACCAGGCCCAGAACGACTACCTGGTAGATGATGGCCCGTTTGCTGGGATCGTACCAGAATGGAATCTTGGCTGAAGCTGTGATTTCGGGGGAATCGGTAACTTCTTGTGCCACAGTCAGACTCTGGCTCGGCAATCGGCTCGAGCCGGTTGCGAATATTTGCTCGTAGGTGCCCCCCGAAGGGGGCACCTCACATAAGGATTACCTGAAAGGCGCGGCATACATTAGTCCGCCTTTGTACCACTGGGCATTCAGACCCCGCGGAATTCCCAAGGCAGTGTTGACTCCCACATTAGCCTCGTAGATTTGGCTGTAGTTGCCCACCTGCTTGACGATGTTGTAGGCCCACTTGTCATCGAGGCCGAGATCTTTGCCCAGACCGCCGGTCACCCCCAGGAAGCGCGGGACCCTTGGATTTGTGCTCTTGAGCGCCATATCCACGTTGTTGGAGTTGATGCCCAATTCCTCCGCCTGCAGCAGAGCCATAACCGTCCAGTTGACAATATCATACCACTGGTCATCACCGTGGCGCACCACCGGGGCAAGAGGTTCCTTGGAAATAATCTCAGGCAAGAGCACATAGTCGGTGGGGTTCGGAGCTGTGGCTCGATGGGCGGCCAACTGAGAGGCGTCAGAGGTCAAGACGTCGCAACGGCCGGCAAAAAAGGCCTTGGAAAGCTCGGCAGTCTGCTCAATGACAACCGGTCTCCATCTCATGTTGTTTGCCCGGAAGAAATCCGCCACATTGAGTTCTGTGGTCGTGCCGGGCAGGACGCATACTGTGGCGCCCTGCAGTTCCTTGGCGCTCTTTATCCCCAGTTTCTTCGACACCAGGAATCCCTGGCCGTCGTAATAGTTCACATGGGCGAAATTCAAACCGTTGGCGGTCTCACGAGTCAGAGTCTGGGTGGTATTACGGCAGAGCACATCAATCTCTTTCGCCTGGAGGGCGGGTAAGCGCTGGACGGCCGTGAGGGGCACATACTTTATCTTGGTGGCGTCACCGAATACTGCGGTAGCGATTGCCCGCGCCGTATCCACATCAAGACCTTTCCACACACCTTTCTCGTCCGGCTTGCTGAAACCGAAAACACCACCGTTCACCCCGACTATCAAGTATCCTCTTTTCTTTACAGCATCTAGAGTTTCACCAGCAATTGCTAGACTCGTGGTGACAATCAATGCCAGAGCTACTACCACTGCACACACCTTTAGAAACTTCATACACTCCTCCTTCTATTCATCTATAGGTTTCATTATCTAGATCGCACCAAGGCAATCTTACTCCTCAGGAAAAGACAAATTCCAACGTCCCTATTCTCGCAAAAATAAATATGGAGGGCCTGCGGCGGTTACGATGTCGGTGTTGGGTGATCCAACAGAAACTTGCTTACGGTATTCCTTTAGATTCAATTGCTATTTATTCGAACTGAACTTGCCCCGATATCTTTGACATAAGATGCTGTTATTTGTCAAGGAGAGTTCAATCACCGGAGTTTAGCCAAGAATATTATGATGACATGTGGGCCACGGGGAAGCTACTCCACAACGCGCATGATTCGCACCATTAATTGGCAGGATTCCTGTTTAGTGAGCACCATATCTTCATGCAGACCCTCGCAAGGCGAGAGAGTGAAGATCGGTTGCTCAGATGCTCGTTGTTTCGCAGCTTCCCCTTCTGGCCTTTGCTGATGTCTCTCCTGAGTGACTGCGGAAGGTCTGTGCCACTTCCCCGGCTGTGACTGGGGGAGCCCCTGGCCCCGTTCCGCAGGAACGGGGAACAGGGAGGGGGCGCCTTCCCCCGGGCACAGCCGGGCTAGAAGTGACCAGACCGTGAGCCCTGGAACGACAGAAGAGACATCAGCGAGGACATTTTCATTCGGCCACAAGGGGTAAACTAGCTCTCGAAGAGAGGTTACCAGAATGGCTCACTCATTTTTGGGACATACGCCATGGGGGACGGAATCCCCTCGAAATTTTGGCCGAGAAATGGAGCTCAATAGCAACGGGGCACCGAGAAAAAAGTGCTGTGGATAGCATTTACCGTACTGTGTAAGTTCCTGTTTTTAACTAGAAAATAGAGTGCCACTCTTGAGGGTCCAAAGGAAATCATCTCCACGTTGACACTGCAACCTGCCACTGCCTCAAAGCAGCGGGCCGCTATGCCTTTACCTTGAGCAAGTCCTTCTCCCACAATCCCCACCAGAGCCAGATCATCAACTCTCTCCAAGCGACGAAACGGTTTAGGTCTCAGGTGTTTTAAGGCGAAATATCCTTCCTCCAAGTCCTCCCGGGCAAGCAAAAGGCTGATGCAGGTTTGGGAAGTGATTACTGATTTGATGTTGATATCGCTATCAGTCAGTTGGCCGGCCACTTGAGCCAAAATGCCAGGACGAGCCCCAACACCCGAGGCATGCACCTTTATGATGCCGATGTCCGTGTCGTGGGCCACGCTTTTGATTATGTGTTGGGGCCGAGGGCTTTTTGCAGTGATCAGGCTGCCGGGCCCGTCAGGATTTACCGTGTTGGTGATTCTGATCTTCAGTTTACTTTTCCTTAGTGGTTCCACCGTTCGCGGGTGAAGAATCTTGGCACCAAAATAGGAAAGCTCTGCTGCTTCCTCATATGAGAGTACGGGTATAAGCTGGGCCTCAGGAACAAATTTCGGATCGGCGCTCATGAAACCGTCCACATCCTTCCATATCTCCAAGAGTTGGGCCTCCATGGCCACCGCCACCACTGCGGCGGAGTAGTCACTGCCCCCACGACCAAAGGTTGTGATATCGCCTTGTTCGCTTACCCCGAAAAATCCTGGAACTAAGACGATCATACCCTCTTTGATTAATGAGCCCAGATGGTGCTGCAAATTCTTGGATGTCTTTCTCAGATTCGCGGTGGCATCACCAAACTTACCGTCCGTGGACAATCCTATTTTCTCAGGCATACGGTAAGTGGCATTTATACCCTGGCAATTGAGCCCACTTGCAAAAAGCTGAACCGCAAAGCGTTCGCCGTAGCTACTAATCACGTCTCGCAGCCGCGCTGTGATCTCCCGGGTGAAATTAAGGCCGTAGTAATATCTTTCCAGTTCACTCAGCGACTTGTCTAGGCCTCTGGCGAACTCCTCATAGTCCTGGTAGTTCGAGATGAGATGGCGGGCCACCCGAGTGTGCTTATCCCGCAGCTGCCCGATAAGGTGGGGGATATTGTCCTCCCTGGCCAGGGCCCCCTTCATGCCGTCGATAAGGGTATCGGTAACACCGTTCAGCGCAGAAAGTACGAATATGCTGCCCTGCCCCCTCTGAGCAACCAGCTTAAGGACGTGACCGATAGTTTCACTATCTGTAAGACAGCCACCACCGATTTTTATTACTTTCATATCTTCCCTTTCGAACTGCCAATTTGGAACGTTTATCCTAATCCAGATGAAAGTTCAATAGGCGACTACTACTTCTGACCTTTGCTGATATCCCTTCTGAGTGACCTGCCCTGTTGAATCCCGCCTTCGGCGGGTCCGCGTAGCGGAATTCAACAGGGCTGACGGAAGGTCTGTGTCACTTCCCCGGCTGTGGCTGGGGGAGCCCCTGGCCCGCCGAAGCTTTGCGAAGGTGGGAACAGGGAGGGGGTGGTTTCCCCCGGCCACAGTAGGGCTAGAAGTGACCAGACCGTGAACCCTGGAACGACAGAAGAGACATCAGCAAAAGGGTAAGCCACGCGGTAAAAGGCTTCGGAGCGAAAGGTCACAGGTAAAGGATACAAAAAAACGGCAAGCCCCTAAGGAGATTGCCGTTTTTTATCTTCAAAAGTGATAGCCGGGATAAGCAGCTTACTATTCGTCGGCTTCTTTCGCTTTCTCTTTCTTTGTAGGTTCAGGAGATTCTTCCGCACTTGCCTCTGGTTCAGCATCAGCGCTTTCAGCTTCCCCCTCAACCTTTTCCTCGGCCGCCGCCTTTTCAGCCTTCGCTTTTTTTGCCGGTTTGCCTTTTGCTTTTTTCTTCTTTTTGGGAACTTCCTCGGCTGCGGTCTTTTCTCCTTCAGCCTCTGAATCCTCGACCACCTCGGGTTCGGTCTCCGGAGCCGGTTCAACCGCTGATGGTTTCACTTTGGCAGCCTTGGCGGCTCTGGTCTTTTTCTTTTTCTTCTTTTTTTCGGTCTCACCGGTGAGCAACTCGATGAGACTCAAAGGTGCTCCATCACCGACGCGAAACCCGACTTTCACCGTTCGAGTGTAGCCTCCGTTGCGCGCCTGATAACGCTGAGCCAGGTCGGTGAATAGCTTGTGAACCACACTCTTATCACGGACTACTTGCAATGCCTGTCGTCTTGCGTGCAGATCTCCCCTCTTGCCCAGGGTGATCATCCAATCAGCCCAGCGCCTCAGCTCCTTAGCTTTTGCATCGGTGGTGTAGATCCGTTCATGCTCCAGCAATGAAGTCACCATGTTGCGGAACATGGCCAATCGATGGCTGGAAGTACGGCCTAATTTCCTCCCACTCTTCCCGTGTCGCATTTACTCCTGTTCCTTTCTCGCCTCTATTTCTTCTCTTGAGGGGAAGTTCTCAAGTTTCATGCCCAGCGACAAGCCCATTTCGGTGAGAATCTCTTTGATCTCGTTGAGCGACTTGCGGCCAAAGTTCTTGGTCTTTAACATCTCTGCCTCGGTTTTTTGGACGAGTTCGCCAATGAGTCGGATATTGGCGTTCTTCAGACAATTTGCCGAGCGTACTGATAATTCAAGCTCGTCTACCGAGCGGAAAAGGTTGTCGTTCAGCTTCGGTTCCTCTTCCTCTTCCTCTTTAAGTTCAACTTCGGGTTCCTCGTCGAAGTTTATAAAGATGGTCATTTGCTCTTTCAAAATTTTTGCCGCAAAGGCCAGGGCGTCCTCAGGCATCACGCTGCCGTCGGTCCAAATTTCCATGGTGAGCTTGTCGTAATCAGTTATCTGGCCCACACGAGCCTGGCTCACCACATAATTTACCCTGCGGATGGGAGAAAAGATCGCATCCATTGGGATGACTCCTATGGCAGCATCTTCTTCCACATTTCTTTCTGCCGGCACGTAGCCCTTGCCGCTCTTGACTTGCATCTCCATGCGCAGTCTGCCGTCTTTGGAGAGAGAGGCTATATGGTGCTCCGGATTGAGAATTTCTACTTCAGGTGGGCAAATGAAATTCCCAGCTGTAACCGCGCCCGGCCCTACTTTATCGACCTCTATAGTCTTGGGCTCTTCACCATGTAACTTGAGCCTGACCTCTTTTAAATTCAGAATGATGTCGGTCACATCTTCACGAACTCCGGGAATGGTTGAGAATTCGTGCAACACTGAGTCTATTTTCACGGAGGATATGGCGGCGCCTTGGAGTGACGATAGCATGATGCGTCTCAGGGCGTTGCCGATAGTAATGCCAAAGCCTCTTTCCAATGGTTCACAGGCGAATTTGCCAAAAAATTTTGAGGCGGTTTTGGAATCTAGTTCTAGCTTTTTTGGACTAATTAATTCTCGCCAATTTCTATACATATGAACTCCTTTTAGAAGAACCCGTCTGGACCGGCGCTACGAGATGTGGCGAAAGTAATTCGAGAAAATTCGGCCACCATGGGAGTCTATTTGGAGTAAAGCTCCACAATGAGTTGTTCCTGGATAGGCATGGTCAATTCGTCGCGAGACGGATAACCCTTGACTGTTCCCTTGAACTTGTCTTTTTCCACCTCCAACCACTGGGGGATCCCCCGTCGCGCTACCGCCTCCATTGCCTCGGCAATGGGAACAATGTTGCGGCTTTTCTCTTTGACCTCAACGGTGTCATTTTCTTTGATCAAGTAGGAAGGAATGTTGACCCGCTTGCCATTGACGAAGAAGTGATTGTGACGCACCAGCTGTCTGGCTTGAGACCTGGAATTAGCAAAGCCCATTCGGTAAACCACATTGTCCAACCTTCGTTCCAGCAGAACGAGCAAGTTGGTTCCAGTAACCCCTTTCTGTCTCTCGGCCTTGTGGAAATAGGCGCGGAACTGGCGTTCCAGTAAACCGTACATCCGTTTTACCTTCTGCTTTTCCCTTAACTGGATGCCGTAATCGGAAAACTTTTTTCGTCCCTGGCCGTGCTGTCCCGGAGGATAGCTCCGTCTTTCATAAGCACATTTATCCGAGTAACAGCGATCGCCTTTCAGGTACAGCTTAAGGTTTTCACGTCGACATATGCGACATACTGAATCAACGTATCGAGCCAAAGTAGACCTCCTTGCCTATACTCTTCTCCTCTTGGGTGGTCGGCAGCCATTATGGGGAATAGGTGTCACATCACGAATAAGCGTAACGTTAAAGCCGGCTGCCTGAAGTGCACGGAGGGCAGCCTCTCGACCAGAACCCGGTCCTTTTACGTAGACCTCGATATTCTGTACCCCGTGCTCTTGAGCCTTCTTCGCCGCATCATCCGCTGCCAGTTGGGCAGCAAAAGGTGTACTCTTCCGTGAACCCTTGAAACCTTGACTGCCCGCGCTGGACCAGGCGATGGTATTACCGTTCGTATCCGTGATGGTAATTATGGTATTGTTGAAAGTTGATTGGATGTGGGCAATACCGTTTGGGATGTTCTTTTTTTCCTTCTTCTTTCGGGAAACTTTGCCTTTTGCCTTGGCCATCTTTTCTCCTAAGTCGGGATCTCTTTACAGCAAATGATCCTCAAAATGTCTTGTGGCTCTTCCTTCTTGCCAACTCTTTTGGAATGATGGAATGGTGGAACAATGGGTATTTGGGTTGAAAAATGTTGTTTTGACTCTCTCTTCATTTTCCCCATCATTCCAGTCTTCCAGCATTCCAATATTCCACTTGCGGGCCCGGCCCGCAAGCTGCCTACTTCTTACGTCGACCTATCATCGATCGCCGAGGTCCTTTTCTGGTACGGGCATTGGTGTGGGTCCGCTGTCCATTTACCGGCATTCCCCGCCTGTGACGTAACCCGCGATAGCAACCCAAATCCATAAGCCGCTTAATGTTCATGGAGACCTCGGTTCTCAAATCACCTTCCACCTTGTGGTCGCTATCAATGACTCTGCGAATAGCATTAATTTCCTCTTCGGTGAGAAGATCAGACTTGGTGTTGAGGTCCACATTTGCCTTCTTAAGAATCTTCCGCGACGTAGTATGCCCGATCCCGTAAATGTAGGTAAGAGCTATCTCTATTCGTTTATTCTTGGGCAAATCAATGCCCGCAATTCGTGCCAATGGTCACCCTCCGTTATTATCCCTGACGCTGCTTGTGTCGGGGATTCTCGCAAATGACACGCACCACGCCATGACGCCTGATAATTTTACACTTTCGACATATACGCTTAACTGAAGCCCGCACTTTCATAAGGCGCTCTCCGTCTATCGGCCGTCGAGCGGTAATGATTGCCGCTGACGGCAACCCCGCTTACTTGGCCCGATAAGTAATTCGGCCTCTTGTCAGATCATATGGTGACAGTTCAACGGTCACCTTGTCTCCGGGAAGAATTTTGATGAAATGCATGCGCATCTTGCCGGAGATGTGGGCAAGGACCCGGTGGCCATTCTCCAACTCCACCCTGAACATAGCGTTGGGTAACGGCTCCACCACCGTTCCTTCAACCTCTATCGCTTCTTCCTTTGCCATTGGCTCCTCCAGTTTGGCATTACCAAATAGCAGCAAATCGGAATGGGCACCTTATGATAAAAGGATCTCCAGTCCGTTTTCTGCCATGGCAAGCAAATGCTCAAAATGGGCCCAAAGACTAAGGACTAAGATCCTGGGTTGCTGCGGTCAATCCTTCACTTTACGAAAGAATCAATTTAATCCGCTCGAAAATCTCTTTCATATCACCCACTCCGTCGATGGGCCTTATCTTCCCCTGCACCTTGTAGTAGTCAATGAGCGGCAGGGTCTGAGACTGGTAGACCCCGAGGCGGGAACTCACGGTCTCTTCATTATCATCGTCTCGCTGATACAGTTCTCCCCCACACTTGTCGCAAACACCTTCCGCTTTTGGCGGATCAAACATCACATGGCCTGCCGGTAAGACGCTTGATCAACTCCTCATTGGGCACTTCAATGCTCACTACGTGGTCAATCCCCGCACTCCGTTTACTTAGCATCCCGTCCAGGGCCTCTGCCTGGGGTACTGTCCGGGGAAAACCATCCAACATGTAACCCTTCACACAGTCGGGCTCTTGAATCCGTTCCTCAACTATACCAATCACCACCGAATCGGGCACCAGTTGACCTTGGTCCATAAAGCTCTTGGCCTCTTTACCCAATGGCGTGCCCTCCTTAACCGCACCTCGCAAAATATCCCCGGTGGAGATCTGGGGAATCTGATACTCTTCAATAAGCATCTTGGCTTGCGTACCTTTTCCTGCTCCCGGTGGCCCTAGCAAAATAATGTTCATAATGCCCTCCCTCTCCAGTGGTTACAAAGATCAGTATCAGGAAGAAAACACGACTAACACGCCTCTCAACGTCTGCTTTTCATTCTTGATTTCTTAATGAAGCCTTCATAGTGCCGGGTAAGCATATGAGACTCTATCTGTGCCACCGTATCAATGGCCACACCCACCACAATCAACAAGGCCGTACCTCCAAAGTAGAAAGGGACCCTGAATCTTTGTATAAGGATCGTGGGCAGCACACAAACTGCCGAAACGTACAGAGCCCCGCCAAAGGTTATCCTCGATAGAACTCGGTCAATGTAGTCAGCCGTACGCTTACCCGGACGAATGCCTGGAATAAAACCCCCGTACTTTTTCATGTTTTCTGCCGCATCAACCGGGTTGAACACCACCGCCGTGTAGAAATAGCAAAAAAAGATAATAAAGCCCACGTAGAGTAGACTATAAACCAGTCTACCGGGTGCCACGGCAGTGGCAATGGTCTTCATCCAAGGTATCTGGATAAAGTTGGCAATGGTGGCGGGAAACATAATAATGGAGGAAGCAAAAATCGGCGGGATAACTCCCGCGGTGTTCACCTTCAAAGGCAAGTGGGTTGATTGTCCCCCGTACATCTTGCGTCCTACCACACGTTTGGCATACTGCACAGGAATTTTGCGCTGCCCTCGTTCAACGAAGATAATTACCGCCACCACCACAATCATCATCACCAGAATTACCAGAAGCATGAAGGTGGAAAGGGTATCGGCTTTCCACATTCGTGCGGTATTGATGATTGCAGACGGCATGCGGGCTACGATTCCCGCAAAGATAATCAACGAGATGCCGTTTCCGATGCCCCGCTCAGTTATTTGTTCACCCAGCCACATAATGAAAGAGGTGCCCGCAGTAAGAGTGATCACTGTCATCAAGCGGAAGCTCCATCCCGGATTCAAGACCACCATTTCTCCTCCGGGCCCGGTCATGCCTTCCAAGCCGAAGGCAATGCCGAAACCCTGGATGAGGCTGAGGAGCACAGTACCATAGCGGGTGTATTGGGTGATCTTCTTCCTTCCCGCTTCACCTTCCTTGTTGAGCCGATCCAGATAGGGAATAACCACGGTCAACAATTGCAAGATGATGGAGGCACTGATGTAGGGCATAATTCCCAGGGCAAAAACAGAGAGGTTGCGAAGAGCCCCGCCGGCAAACATGTCAAACAGGCCCAAGAGAGTACCCTGCGCTTGGTTAAAGAACGCCTGTAGTGCCTCACTATTAATTCCAGGTGTAGGCACATGCACACCGACTCGATACACTGCCAACAGAGCAAAGGTCATTAAGATGCGACGCTTTAACTCGGGTATTTTACCTATCGTCTGAAATCCACCTAGCAATTTAGTGCTCCACTTTGTTTCGCACCTGGAATATTGGAGTATTGGAGTGTTGGAGTAATGGGGCTATCCGAATCAAGTAAAGCTATAAGAACTTTCCTACCGCTGGTCCCCTTATTCCACCATTCCATTATTCCATCATTCCATGAGTGAGGTAGGGGTTCTGACTTCTGAGTTTCCCTCAAATTCAATAGAAAATCTGAGGCTTCACGGCAGCTCCACCTTGCCTCCAGCAGCCTCAACTTTCTGGCGAGCCCCAGCGCTGCAGCGGTCTACCTTCACCGTCAACGGCTTGTCGATCTTTCCATCGCCAAGCAACTTCACCCCATCAAATTTTCCTCTAACCAGACCGCTCTGTCGAAGAAGCTCTTCATCCACCACACTGTCGGCAGCAAACGGCTCGAGGTCTCTGACGTTGATCTCGGCGAAAACTTTTCTGAAGAGATTATAAAAGCCCCTCTTGGGAAGACGACGCTGCAGGGGCATCTGGCCACCCTCGAACCCGGGGGGCACGCCCCCTCCTGAGCGAGATCTCTGGCCCTTAGTTCCTCGACCGGCTGTTGTACCCTTTCCCGACCCAGGTCCGCGTCCAACTCGCCTTGCTTTCTTTTTCGCGCCCCGAGGCGGCTTTAATTCATCCAGTCTCATTTCCAATCCGTTATCTTGCACCTGTTTGATCTAAGCTTTGCCAATTGCCTATGCTTCGGATACCTCAACCATGTGCTTCACTTTGCTGATTGCTCCCATTATCTGGGGCGTGTCATAGAGGGTAACTGTCTTATGCATTCGGGTGAGGCCAAGGCTTCTGAGAATCTTCCGATGCTTTTCCGGTCTTCCCACCCAGCTACGAACAAGTTTGACTTTGATCTCCTTTGCCATCCTTCTGCCTCTTCTACCTACCGCTGCCGTAAAGGGCATGGGGTATAGCGCAAAGCGAAAAATATAGTAAACGGTAAGCGCTAAACGGTGAACAGTTGCAAAGCCAGCATATATTCGGTTTACCGTTCACCGTTTACCAAACGCTGTGCTCTCTACGCCATGCGTCTTTAAGTCTATGCCTTCATCTCCTCGAGATTCTTGCCACGTCTCTTGGCAATCTCTTCTGGGCTCCGGAGCAGACTCAATCCCTCGATGGTTGCTTTCACCACGTTGTGAGGATTGTTTGAACCCAGACACTTGGTAAGAATATTGTGCACCCCGGCTGCTTCCATAATTGCCCTGACAGCACCCCCGGCGATAACCCCGGTTCCCTCAGAGGCTGGTTTAAGCAGAACACTGGCTGCACCATACCTACCCAAAATTTCATAGGGGATGGTGTTGTTGACGAGAGGTACCTTGAACATTTTCCTTTTAGCCATCTCCACACCTTTGCGGATAGCCTCTGGTACCTCGTTCGCCTTGCCCAGGGCAGCCCCTACCGAACCCTGCCCGTCACCCACTACTACTATGGCACTGAAGCTAAAACGCCGTCCACCTTTGACCACCTTGGCCACGCGGCTAATATGCACCACCTTGTCAATTAACTGCAGCTCTTTGGCGTCCATTTCGTACAAGGGAATTTCTCCTTTTTTTAGCTTTCAGTTTTCAGCTGCTGAGGGCTGACGACTGATAGCTGACAGCTTCTAAAACTCCAATCCTGCCTCTCGGGCCGCCGCAGCGAGAGCGCGCACCCGGCCGTGATACATGAAGCCGTTCCGATCGAATACCACCCTGGTGATCCCCTGCGTTTTAGTCATTTGGGCGATCAACTTTCCCACTCGTTTGGCGTCCTCGACCTTACCCTTCACCTTTTCTTGCTGTCGAATCTCAGGACTCAAGGTGGAGGCGGTAACCAAAGTCACTCCGTTTGAGTCGTCGATCACTTGAGCATATATATGTTTGCTGGAGCGAAAGACGCTGAGCCTCGGTCGCTCCGGGCTTCCAGATACCTTCTTCCTTATTCGTTTTCTTCTCTTAAGACGTGCTACTTCCCTGGGGTTCAGTCTTACTGCCATTTCTCCACCCTTTGCTAAGTCCCATCTCGCGCTATACGGATTAACCTAAATTGGAATAGTGGAATACTGGAATGATGGAGTATTGAGCCTTAAAGAATTTTCTCTAACTATCTCCCATTGTTCCATTATTCCAATCTTCCATTATTCCAGGGGCGATATTCTCAGCAGAACGAAAGAATACCTCTCGGTTCTGCACCGGCAAATAGTGCCGAGGGCTTACTTGACTCCCGCTTTGCCCACCTTGCGCCGCACCACCTCATCGGCATATCTGATTCCTTTGCCTTTGTAAGGTTCGCAACGACGAAAGTCGCGGATATTGGCAGCAGCCAGGCCTAAAAGCTCTTTATCGATGCCAGTGAGAGTAATCCGATTTTGTTTATCCACTTCAGCCTCTATACCCTTGGGCAACTTATACTCAATAGGGTGCGAATAACCCAGACTTAGGTGTAGGGTGTTGCCCCTGACATCGGCACGATAACCAACACCGCTAATCTCCAGCACCTTGGTGTATCCATGAGTTACACCGACCACCATGTTGTTGATCAGGGTCCGCGTCAGGCCATGGAGTCCTCTGGCCTTTTTGTCTCTGGTAGCCTCCGGACTTACCATAATATTCCCGTCTGTAACTTCTACCAGCACCCCAGATGGCAGTTCACGTTTCAGCACACCCTTGCTTCCGGTGATTTCAATCTCCGAACCACGGAGATTTACCTTCACGCCTGCTGGCAACTGAATGGGTTGTTTACCTATACGAGACATTGAAGATCCTCCTCAACGGATCCAGGTTCTCTCTCAATCTCTACCACACGTTACACAGGATTTCCCCACCCACCTTTTGTTTGCGAGCCTGCCGATCCGAAAGCAACCCTTTCGAAGTGGAGAGTATTGCCGTGCCATACCCGTTAAGCACGTAGGGGATCTTGTCGTGTCGAACGTAGACCCTGCAGCTTGGCTTGCTTACCCTCTCCAAGCCTGCAATAATCGGCACATTCTTGTCATCGTATTTCAGATACATGCGCAAGGTACCCTGTCTCTTGTCTTTGACGAGTTTGTAGTTATTAATGTAGCCCTCTTCCTTCAACACTTTAGCGATGCTCAGCTTAAGCTTGGAGGAAGGAACATCCACCCGCTCATAATTTGCCATACATGCATTGCGAATCCGGGTGAGAAAATCTGCAATGGGATCTGTCATCACCATGGAGATGCTCCTTTGCTACCAGCTTGACTTTATTACCCCGGGAAGCTCTCCCCGCAGAGCCATACTTCGGAAGCAGATGCGACAGATGCCGAACTTGCGCAGAAAGGCTCTCGGGCGCCCACAGAGGGGACAGCGATTATATGTTCGCACCTTGAACTTGGATCTTCTTTTTGCTTTGGCAATAAGCGACTTTTTTGCCAAGGTTACCTCCTCTACTAGTTCCTAAATGGCATACCCATCATCTTCAACAGCGTCTTACCTTCTTCATCGGTCTTGGCTGTTGTCACTATGGTTATGTTTAGCCCTTTGATTTTATCAATCTTATCGTAATCGATCTCCGGGAAAATTATGTGCTCCTTAATCCCCAAGGTATAGTTTCCCCGGCCATCAAAGGATTTGTCTGACAAACCGCGAAAGTCGCGCACTCGAGGCAAGGTGACGTTAACCAACTTTTCAAAGAAGTCGTACATCCGCCCCCTTCGGAGAGTTACCATGCAGCCGATAGGCATACCTTCCCGCAACTTGAATGAAGCAATGGACTTCCGTGCCCGGGTCACAACTGGCCGCTGTCCAGCAATAAGTGCCAACTCTTCCATAGCCGCGTCCAAAACCTTGATGTTTTGAATGGCCTCACCAAGCCCCATGTTAAGAACTATCTTATCCAGCCGCGGGACTTGCATGGGACTCTTATAATTAAACTCTTTGGTAAGAGCAGGCCTCAAATCCTTCTGATATGTTTCTATCAATCTAGACATCTGTTAAATCCTCTATGCTTACACCACAAAGAGCACAAAGTGTTAGAGGATATTTGAGATTTTAGATCTCAGATTGTAGATTTACACGGTTTGGAACTAAAAGATTTCGCATTCTGCAAACTACAATCAACAATCCGAAATTCCATCCCTTGGTGATCTTTGTGATCTCAGTGGTCTACCCTATCCTTTATTACTCTAGGATTTCGTCACATTTCTTGCAGTAGCGCACCCTGCTGCCGTCCTCAAGCACCCTTCGTCCTACCCGAGTAGGATCCGTGCACTTACCACACACAACCATAAGGTTGGAGATATTGATGGGGTTCTCCTTTTCGACAATACCCCCCTGGCGGCTATGGGCTCCTGGTCTCATATGACGCTTGATGAAGTTTACTTTCTCCACCACCGCCCTGTCCTTTTTGGGTAGTACCTTAAGAACCTTGCCGGTCTTACCCTTCTCCTTGCCGGCGACCACCATGACCGTGTCATTTTTCTTTATGTGGTACTTACTTCCTTTTGCCATCAAAACTACCTTTCACGGGTCCCTCGCTAGAGCACCTCTGGTGCCAGAGAGACGATTTTCATAAATCCCTTGGCCCGCAACTCGCGCGCCACCGGTCCAAAAATCCGGGTGCCAATAGGTTCACGCTGCTGGTTGACCAGCACAGCGGAGTTGTCATCAAAGCGGATATAGGAACCGTCTTTTCGGCGAATCTCTTTTTTGGTCCGCACCACCACTGCTTTCATCACATCACCAGTCTTGACCTTAGCGTTGGGAATGGCTTCCTTGACAGAGACCACAATGATATCTCCCACTCTCGCGTAGCGCTTTCTGGATCCGCCCAAGACCTTAATGCAATAGAGCTTCTTTGCCCCTGAATTGTCAGCAGCCAAAAGCTTGGTTTCTGTCTGAATCATCGCTCACTCCACTGCGGAATGAAACCGCCGGGCATTTGTCCTGCTTGCCTCGATAACTAGGTGACCGCCTTTTCAACGATCTGGCTCACTTGCCAGCGCTTGGTCTTACTGAGGGGCCTGCATTCGCTGATCACCACTCGATCGCCATTCTGACATGAATTACTCTCATCATGAGCCTTATATTTTGCCCGTCTCCGCACGTATTTCTTGTAGACTGGGTGTTTGACTAACCTATCAACTTGCACTACCACGGTTTTGTCCATTTTGTCGCTAATGACAATACCGGTCTGGGTTTTCCGTAAACCTCTCTCCTTCATGCCCTATTCCTCTTCTGTCCCGCTCTTTTCCACTAAAATAGTCTTGACCCGGGCTATGTCTTTTCGGGTCTTCTGTAGTTGGGCGGTGTTGTCCAACTGACCGGTAGCGTGCTGGAATTTCAGGTTAAAAAGTGCCTCAGACAGCTCTCTCTCTTTTACTGCCAACTCTTCAACGCTCAGGTCACGGTATTCGCTTGCCTTCATCAGCTTCCCTCCCGGCTGACGAATCTGGTCTCAAAGCCCAATTTATGGCCGGCCAACCTAAAGGCCTCCCGCGCCACGGATTCAGACACCCCTTCCATTTCATAGAGGATCTTGCCCGGACGTACCACGGCCACCCATCCTTCCGGAGAGCCTTTGCCCTTGCCCATTCTGGTCTCAGTAGGCTTCTTGGTGATGGGCTTATCGGGAAAAACTCGAATCCAGATTTTACCGCCCCTTTTGATATGGCGAGTCATGGCTATACGGGCCGCCTCAATCTGTCTGGCGGTCATCCATGTACACTCAGTGGCCTGCAGCCCATAATCACCGAATGTGAGCTCATTGCCTCGATAAGCCTTGCCCCTCATTCGTCCTTTTTGTCTCTTTCTGTACTTGACCTTCTTCGGTGCCAGCATTGCCAACTATCTCCAGAAGTTCTTACTCATACGAACATATTTAAACCACGGAGCTCACAAAGGTAGATGATTTCAGATTGCGAAAGCTTCTAATGACTCATTCTGACAATCTAGAATCTGAAATCTAAAATATGCTTATCGTGCCCTCTGTGTTCTCTGTGGTTTATTCTCCCCGATGGATCAATCAGCTCAAAACCTCGCCTTTAAAAATCCAAACCTTTACACCAATTACCCCGTAGGTCGTCTTGGCAACTGCGGTGCCATAATCAATGTCGGCCCGCAGGGTATGCAAAGGCACTCTTCCTTCCCGGTACCACTCCCGCCTGGCCATTTCCGCACCACCTAGGCGGCCTGCACAGGCAACCCGTACTCCCTTGGCGCCGAATTTCAACGCTGAACTCACAGCCTTCTTCATGGCGCGCCGAAATGCCACTCTCCGCGTCAGCTGCAAGGCAATATTTTCTGCAACCAAAATGGCATCCATTTCAGGTTTACGCACCTCTTGGATGTCAATGAGGATCTCCCGTCTTACCATTTGCTCCAACTCTCGCTTCAACGCCTCGATTTCGGAGCCTTTTTTGCCAATGACAATGCCGGGCCTGGCGGTGTTAATTCGAATCCTTGCCCGGTCAGCTGCACGGGCAATTTCAATCCGGGAAATTCCTGCGTGATACAACTTCTCTTTGAGAAAGTCCCTCATTTTGGCATCTTCGTGAACCAGCTTGGCGTATTCCTTCTTAGCAAACCATTTTGAATCCCACGATCTAATTATGCCGAGCCGGAGACCGACCGGATGTACTTTTTGACCCAATATTCACCTCCAGAGTAAAATGCCTAAAGTGTCTAAAAACTTAAGCCTCGTCCAGAATAATGGTTATGTGACTAGAGCGCTTGAGAATCCTATTCGCCCGTCCCATTGCTCGTGCCCGCCAACGTTTCATGGTAGGACCTTCATCTACAAAAATTCGTTTGATGTAAAGGGTGTCCACATCAATACTAGGGTTCTGCTCGGCATTGGCCACGGCTGACCGTAAGGTTTTACTCACCAAACTTGCGCCCTTCTTGGGAACAAATTTGAGAATATTCAGGGCCTCTTCAACCGGCTTCCCTTTGACAAGATCGGTGACCAATCGCGCCTTCCTCGGCGAGATTCTTACGTAACGAGTTACTGCCTTGACTTCCATGGTATCTCTCGTAGCTCCAGCAACTTGGCCGCGGTGAAAATGACTTCGGAAAGTACCACCTCTTCGCTCTCCCTGTCCTATCTCTTTCCTCGCAAACGGCTCTTTTTGTCACCCGCGTGTCCGTAAAAAGTCCTCGTGGGTGCAAATTCACCCAATTTATGACCCACCATATTTTCGGTGATGAACACCGGGATGAACTTCTTGCCATTATGGACCGCTATGGTCAAACCCACAAATTCAGGAATAATGGTAGAGCGACGCGACCAAGTCTTAATCATTCGGTGATCTCGGCTCTCCTGAGATCGGAGTACCTTTCTCATCAAACTGTCATCAACAAAAGGGCCTTTCTTTAAAGATCGCGGCACATTAGCCTCCTCACACTTAGCCCGCTACCTGGGGCGCCTTTTCACTATGAGCTTGTCCCCTGGTTTAGACTTACGAGTACGATACCCCTTGGTAGGCACTCCCCATGGAGTAACCGGATGTCGACCTCCAGAACTCTTGCCTTCGCCGCCTCCGTGGGGATGATCCACCGGGTTCATGGCCACCCCGCGCACTTTGGGCGTGCGCCCGAACCAGCGGGTGCGTCCGGCCTTGCCTATACTTATATTTTCGTGATCAATATTTCCTACCTGGCCGACGGTTGCCTTGCACTCCAGCAACACTTTACGCAGCTCGCCAGATGGAAGTTTCAGCAGTCCGTAGCGACCTTCTTTGGCCATGAGCTGCACACCGGCCCCGGCGCTACGTGCCAGCTGGCCGCCCCTGCCGGCGCTCATCTCCACATTGTGGATAATGGTCCCCAGGGGAATCTTCTCCAGGGGTAAGGCGTTGCCCGGTTTAATATCGGCCGAATCACTTGTAATCACTGCATCACCAACCTGCATTCCCAGAGGTGCGAGAATATAGCGCTTCTCTCCATCCGCGTAATGTAGAAGGGCTATCCTGGCAGACCGATTGGGATCGTATTCAATGGTGGCCACCCGGGCTGGGATATCAACCTTGTCACGCTTGAAATCGATAACCCGGTACCTCCGTTTGTGTCCACCACCCCGGTACCGAGAAGTGATCCGGCCATAGCTGTTGCGGCCACCCGACTTTTTTTGCGGTCGCAGCAGGCTTTTCTCAGGCTTAGAACGGGTAATCTCCTCAAAGGTGGAGTAAGTTTGAAACCGTCTCCCAGGTGATGTCGGTTTTACAGTCTTAATCGCCATTAAAATTTCCTCATTTAATCATTTCGCCTTTCCCATCTATCATTGAGGACCTGTACATTGACCGGCAAACTCATTTGTCCCCAGGCCCAACCCCAATGAGAAATGAGCAACGCTAAATGAAAAATGTGCAAAGCCTAGACTCCTTCAAAAAACTCGATTTTTTGTCCAGGTTTCAAAGTCACGATAGCTTTTTTCCAGTGTCGCCTGCGGCCCATGGTGCGCCCGAGACGTTTGCTTTTACCCTGATAGTTTTGGGTTCGTACCTCGTCAACCTGGACCTTGAAAATCTTCTCCACAGCATTCTTGATTTCTATCTTGTTGGCTCGACGATCCACCTCAAAGGCCAGCTGATTGTGCATTTCCTTCTGAATTGTACTTTTTTCGGTAATCAGCGGTCGCCGGATAATTTTGTAATCCTCTTCCATATCTCACCTAATTTATTTCGGATTGCGAATTGCGGATTTCGGATTTTGTATTTCGAAATTCCAAATTCGAAATTCGAAATGTGGCTTTTACTCTAAGCTCTCTGCGCGTCTTTCCCGAGCAGGGCAGCCTCTATTTTCGGCACTGCATCCTTGACCAGCAAAAGATTCCGGTGTTTGAGGACATCGTAGACATTAATGCCCTCAGAGCACAGCACCTTAGTGTGCGGCACATTACGAGCCGATTTTTCCAAAAGAGCGTTGCGCTCCGGGGTCACCATCAGAACACTGTCCATCTCAAATACACGGAGCAGATCTACAATGGCCTTCGTCTTGATCTCCTCGAGATCAAAGCCATCCAAAACCACCATCTGATTTTCTTTGCACTTACTGGTCAAAGCAATCTTTAAAGCCTGCTTGCGAACCTTCTTGTTCACCTTGGGGGTATAATCTCTCGGCTTAGGACCAAATATTATGCCTCCACCGCGCCATATTGGAGAACTCCTGGTACCCGCACGGGCCCGTCCCGTGCCTTTTTGCCGCCAGGGTTTACAACCGCTGGCTCGCACCTCCGAGCGTCCTTTGGTGGCTGCAGTCCCCGATCTCCGCTTGGCCAGTTGCATTGTAACCACCTCGTGGACTAGGTGAGACTTAATCGGGACATTGAAGATCTCGTCATTCAGTTCGATTTCACCCACTTGCTCGTTCTTACTATTACAAACGGCCACTT